>JAFURN010000069.1 GCA_017480865.1 Ruminococcus sp.
GAACACTTCCGTCTCTCATATTGATCGGTATCAGCACCTTCTCACCGGCATGAGCAGCTATCGCTCCTTTGCGGAGGATCATTTCTTCCGTGTCTATATAGTTATGGATAGTATGAAATGCCTCGCCGCCTGCGATACCGGTCCTCTCAAGCAGGATCTCCGCGATCTTCTCCCGGTTTCTTCGCGCAAAGTGCTGGCAGATCCCCACATCATGCAGATAATCTGCCAGATGCTCTCCATACAGAAAGCACAGATCTTCCGGTATGGTCGTTTCGCTCATATCCCAAAATATATGTTCCAGAGCAGCCTGGATCTCCTTTTGTCTTCCCTGCTCCTTGTAGGTCCGTATTATCTCTTCCTTCTTCTTTAAATAAGTTTCCTTACCCTTGTTCAGGTCGATCGCCAGGCGCTGGTACAGTTCAGCTGTCTGCTTGCCCAGATTGCGGCTTCCGCTGTGAATGACCAGATACTTCGTGCCATCGGCCGCCTCGTCGATCTCGATGAAATGATTGCCTCCTCCCAACGTACCAAGGCTGCGTTCCAGACGCTTTGGATCCTTCAGGCTGCGGAAGCAGCGCAGTTTCTGCAGATCAAAGCTTTCCTGCCTTTCCTCCCAGACATCCATTCCAGAGGGAATATAATGAGCAGCTTCATCCAGCTTCTCGAAATCAACAGCAGACCTGCCCAGATCGACGGTGTACATGCCGCATCCGATATCGACACCCACGATATTCGGGACTGCTTTGTCCACAACAGTCATTGTAGTTCCGATCGTACAACCTGTTCCTGCATGGACATCCGGCATAATACGGATCCTGCTCCCCGCGGTGAATTCGTGATCACACATACGGCGGATCTGCCCAACAGCTTCCTCCTCTATTATGTTTGCATAGCAGATTGCTGTACTGACCTTTCCCTTTATCTCATGCATTGTTCTCACTTCCTTTTAAAATCAACATACTCCCTTTCAGAAGACCTTTCATAACTGATCCAGTTGCAGACTGCCGGATACTTCATTCTTATCACTCCCCTCATTTTCTCCCCTTGACGTGTATTATTCTCCCTGACAATATAGTACAATGTTTATCCGATCAGCGAAAGCCTGTTTCCCTTTTTAATACATAAATTTTATTTTTTTATTTTTTCTTCACTAACAGTATACCCAAAAATATGTAAAGTATGGTCTCTTCAAAAGCGACCTCCGGGGAAGGCAGAGGGAACACATAGGACGGTCCATTACTTGTAAAATGCCGTATCCACAGATACACTTGCCCTGCACCGTATCCGCATATATACTTGCAAAACTACGAAGCCGCAGATATACTTGCAAAAAGCCGAATTAAAAAACCCGTCCGGATAATAACCCGGACGGGTTTTCAATTCAGCCTCGTAAGTAATTCAGCACTATCCTGTCAGACTTCATCGTGTGCTTATCTGCAATAATAGAGATGTGCCTCTGATTATTTAATGTGTTTATGCAGCGTCTCTGAAATTTTCGCCTATTGCATTAATCAGTCCTACAATTGCATTTACCAGTTCTTCTTCATCTATCTCAAGTATCTCTTCATCTGCAGCTTCTTCTGTACCGGCTGCTTCCGCAGTTTCATCTGCTTCACCTGTTTCTGCTGCATCTGCCGTCTCAGCTGCTTCTGCGGCTTCCTGTGCATCTGCAGTTTCTTCCACAGCTTCTGTTTCTTCTACTGCTTCTGCTTCTTCCGCTGCTACTGCCTCTTCCACTGCTTCTGCTTCTTCCTCCGCTGCTTCTTCCGCTGCGCCGGGAAGTTCTGTTTTCGTAACGCCTTCGCCGTAGATGGTCTTCCAGTCATTTGCCATTGAAATGCCTGTCCAGCCTTCCTTTTCTACTGTTTCATAGAAATCAGCTGCCTTTTCATCGCTGCCGTATTCACGTACGGTGTCATCACACACAACAAAGAAGCCCATACCTGGATGGTCGGGATTGCCCTCAGCGTAATTGAGCATCGAGAAATCACCACTGCTGTTGCCGAATGCAAGTACTGGACGTTTTCCTATTTCACGCGCAATTGCAGCCGGCTTGCCGGACTTGCCGCATTCTACTTCATCAAGCGGTGCGCCAAGCAGCATTACTTCGTCCTGACCCATATTATAGTCATCTGAAGCAGTATCTTCGTCCTTTGCGGAAGCCACATAAGGAACATCAGTAGCAATGCAGTGATCAAACGGAATGTCATAACGCTCAACAAGTGCACGCACTACCTCACGCTCGCACGCAGAGACCATCCACACATCAAAGTCATTGGCTCTCAGGTCGTCGATCACCTCAAGCATGGGTTTGTAGAAGGACTCACCATAAGTCATGCCTTCAAAGCCCACTGCATCTACAGTATCGGCAAAATTCACCACATATTCACGGAACTCCTGAGGAGTCATACCTGCAAAGGCTGAAGCAACGAGCACATCTTTCGGAATATCTACATCATTAAAAACCGTTCAGTCAGTATTGGCGTGATCACGCACCTCCTGCATGGAAGCGCGCTCTTCCTCGGTTGCCTCATATGCCGGGTCATCAAGCACACGATACAGTGTCATGCAATAGTCAAAGTAGACC
>JAFURN010000070.1 GCA_017480865.1 Ruminococcus sp.
AGGCAATCCTGAGGCGGTGCGCTTCTGGGAGGAATACCAGCTTTCCCTATGCACTCAGCTTCAGAGCATGGATACAGAGACAGGACGTGAGACGGTGAGGGACGCTATCAGGACTGTGAAGGCGGTTTTGTGGGCGATGAGGAGCTGAAGATGCGCCTGCGTTATGATAAATAGCATGAGAAAAGCCGTCCTGTTGCAGGGCGGCTTGATGCGTTTATGTGGTTCTGCTGAGCAGGTTTTCTCTCGCTTCGCTCTCGGTTCGTGTCCGTCATATTCTCTCTGTCGCTCTTTGTTCGATGGAAAATACTCAGAATCTTCCGTATTGCCTCTGTGCGGCTCTGAGAGGCGTTCTGCCTGCTCCGGTATGAAATCAGCTTGTTAAAAATCAAGCAGCTTACAAGGCGTTTCTGAGGCTGTGAGGATGTCACAAAATGACACGAATACGCAGTGCCTCCGATGCTTTACATGCTGCAAATCCTCCGGAATTCTCTGCACTTTTGATCGATACAGGGAAACGCAGTGTGTCACATGTATAACAGCAGAAAAAGCACCCAGTTTTTACCTGAGTGCCTTGCGTTGTTATGATATATCTTCCTGCTCCCTGAGACAGATCAGCCGCCGTCTCAGCAGCTCATTTTCCTCTCTGAGCAGCTGGTTCTGCTCCTTGGTGAGCCTGTGGGCTTCCTTACGCCGCTGCCGGAACCGGTACTGCCTGTTTGCGCTCTGCATCCGCTGCACAGCTGCTCTGCAGGGCTTGCAATACTTGATTCTGATATAGCTGTAGTAGTCCGCTTCTGCCTCCAGAGCGATCACACAGCCGAACCGCTTACAGTGTTTTACTTCCTGCATGTACTCCCCTCCCCACTCTGAACCACACTGTTTGCGTTACTACAGGTCGGGTAATTCCGCATCTCACGGAGCAGGAGCGAACGCAGCAGCTCACGCTCATTCTGACCGCCTGTTATGGGCGTCCACGTCAGCCGGAAGCCCTTTGCTTTGGTATCCGGTGAGCAGGTTTCCAGCTCTGTCAGAAGGTCCTCTATTACATCCAGACGCCGCCTGAGTGCCTGCATCTGATCTATGTGCTCACGTACTGCCAGAAGCTCCAGAGGCTCACGGTACCGTCTCCTGCTCGGTCTTATAAGCCAGCAACAAAGAGCTGCGAAGGCTGCACTGTATTCCATTGCTTCGAGCAGGCGCAGCATACCTCTGAATTCATTCTCTTCTGCATGATGCTGAACATATCGGTTCATCTGCTGTGCTGTAAGCTGCATACGGTTTGCAGCTGCTTCCAGCTGTGACCGGCTCAGTGCATCACAAGTCCCTGTTGAGCTGTTCCGGCGTTCCGGAGGACGTTTGTACATGCGGTTCACCTCCTTGTCTCTGCGGTTTCAGCAGCTGTAGGATATCGTCAATGACGGATTCTATCAGCTGACGGCGTTCTGTCTATGTCATGCTGTACCTCCATGTAAATTGTTTTGTGGAAGCCGTTTCGGTTCTCTCCTGCCTGCTCCGGTTTGAGTTTTCCGCTGCTTGTCACTTCCACTGTATTTATTACAGCGCTATTCACGTGAATATACAATAGGTAGAATAAACAAAGTTACGTGAATATATCTGGTTATATTTTATATTGACGTGAATAGATTTCTGTGGTATAATGTTAGTAGGATGGGGAAGTATACGCAGAATAAATTCCCACAAAAAGAAAAGAGGTGTGAATGTGGCAGAGACAAAAACAAGCAAGGCACAGCAAAGAGCTGTCCATAAGTACGTAAAAAGCAATTATGATCGCATAGAGTTAACCGTGCCTAAAGGAAGAAAAGAAGCTATAAAGGCTGCTGCCGAAGCTTTGGGCAAATCCTTAAACGGATACATCAACGAAGCAATAAATGAGAAAATGCAGAAGCAGCCCGAAGATCTGACAGGGGAGAATGAAGAAATGGAGCAGGAGGAAACGGCATGACCTTTACCTATTATCCCTCACAAGAGATCGTGGGGAATGCTATGAAGTACGATGAACCGTTGCTGGTATTGATCTCATTTGACGGCGAAAAAGTGATAATCGGAGCAGCTGATGATTGTGTAGAGCATCATATCCTGCTCATGAATACAGGACATAAGGATACAGATATAGACAAGTATTTCCGTATTGTGCTGGACAGGGACGGCGCAGACTGGACGTTTGTTTGCCCGCCGGATTATAAGGGAATTCCCGACCGTGTGAAGCGCATCGGAGCTTTTTACAAGGACGGATTCCAAGTGATTTCCGATGCTCTGCATGCAATGGGTTATCTGGTGGGCATTCAGATTCCCAGACGCTACCGCAGACATCTGGATGCTTTGGGAGAATGACAATAGTGCTGGAACGTTCAGACGATTCCACAACGAAATCAACTGAATAGAATACGATACACCGTCACTTCCGCTCTTTTTTGAGCAGATTCAGTGCCTGCTCCAGTGCAGATTTTTGTGCGCTGTAAACTCTTTCGTGCGCTAAATGATACGGCAATATATTACAGCTGCGCGCATAAAATAACGCAATACAGCGATATTTAATACACTTTGAGAAGTTGTAAAAGGTATTTCTTACCTTTGGTAAGGATGAGGTCTCCGGTTCAAATCCGGATATCAGCTCCAAAAGAAAGCCATGTGACTTCGGTTGCATGGCTCTTTTGTTTTATGGGAAACCATGCGGAATACTTGAATTGCAGCAGACTGGATGGTATAATAAAAGCAGAAGAATAGAGATCCTCTCTGCAAATAAAAATGACAGATCAATTGAAAGGCGGAATTCATATTGCTTCACACGATCGCACGCATATACGGCGTATTCCCGACGAAATTCGGCATACCTCGTCAGAGCGGACTGGTAGACGAACTGCGCAGCCGCATTCTATTTGCACCGGAATACCGGGATGTTTCTGCCTTCCGGGGGCTGGAGGGCTATTCGCATATCTGGCTTCTGTGGGAGTTTTCCGAGGCAAAGCGTGATACCTGGTCTCCGACGGTCCGTCCGCCCCGTCTGGGCGGCAACAAACGCGTTGGTGTATTTGCAACCCGTTCTCCCTTCCGCCCGAATCCCATTGGTTTATCCGTCGTTCGTCTGGAAAAAATTGAACTGCACACGCCGGATGGTCCTGTGCTTCATGTGTGCGGTGCTGACCTGATGGATGGTACTCCTATCTATGATATCAAGCCCTATCTGCCGCATATAGACAGCCATCCTGAGGCAGCTGCCGGCTTTTCCCTGCAGGCGGCAGAGCATTCGCTGACGGTTGTATTTCCGGAGCATTGGGAAAAATATGTGCCTGAGGAGCATCGTGCCGCCCTGAATGCCGTGCTTGCCCAGGATCCCAGACCCTCCTACCAGAGCGATCCGGAGCGTGTGTACGGTTTTGTTTTTGCCGGACTGGAGGTCAGATTTACCGTACAGGATGAGATTCTTACTGTATGCGGAGTGGGCATCGCTTCGGATTGCAGAGAAAACTGAATCGGGAATAAAAAGTGAATCGCTGCGGTATCACCGGATGGCGATGGATTTGAAACGAAAATCCATGTGCCGGATAGATACCGCAGCGATTCACTATTTTTTGACTCTTATTCTTTCGGATGTATGGGATTCGCCCCGTTACTTGCTCTCCACTGTGCAGGAATGCTCGCCGTTTGCAATGCTTGTGGCAATACGTGTCAGAAGCATCTGTGCTTCTTCGTAGGTTGTAAACTTGTTGATGGCGATCTGTTTTCTGCTGCCCTTTGCATCTTCACCGTAGTAAGCAGCAACAACATAACGCTTTGCCATGCCTTCGCCCAGTTCGTCAATGGCAATTGCAGGAGATGTGGCAGTGTTCACGATTCTCTTTGCCATACCCTGTTCCTTTACGATAATATACATAATATCACATTCCTTTCTGCATGTGCAGTAAAATATCATCCTCATTATATCACAAATTTACAGAAAATTCAAGTATCTTGTCCCTATTTCTTCCTTGTTTTTCCTTTTTTTCCGGTATACCGGCTTTGCATTCTTAATATGATTTACTACAGCGCAGTCCTCTGGACTGCATCAAAGCCGTACAAGGAGGAAACAGCATGGAGTGCAAAATGAACCGGGAGCAGATCCCTGTAACAGAAACGATTTTCGATGAAGCCCAGGAGCAGAGCGTGACGCTGGATTATGTTCTGCCTGACTATGACCCTGAGATATTCCGTGTCATCTGCTGTGAACTGCTGCCGACAGTGACCCATTATCAATATACCCCGGGGCGTCTTTCCTATGAACTTCGTGCAGAGCTGCGGGTTCTGTACTGCGGAGCCGGCAATAAGGCGCTGCAATGCGTCTCCCAGGTGCTGACTTTCAGCAAAAGTCTGGATATCCCCGACACCGCCGATAGTGAGCCGGTGTTTTTCTTTCAGCCGAAAACCGATTATGTCAACTGCCGTGCTACGGGTAAGCGCCGGCTGGATGTCCGTGGTGCGGTTTCTGTGCGGATCCGTGCAGGTGCCCGGAGAAAGCAGGAGGTCATCAGCGATATTTTCGGCATGGATATGCAGCTGCGCCGTCATACGGTTACAACGGCTGCTGTCAAGCAGACCGCTGTCAAAAATATCTCCCTGAGCGAGGAGATCTCTCTTGGCGCATCCCGTCAGCCGGTGCAGGGTGTGCTTCGTGTCAGTGCAAGTGCGGTTCAGGGTGAGTGCAGCATCATTGCCGGCAAGCTCGTAGCACGCGGCGAGGTCGTTGCCGACGTGCTCTGCCGGGGAGAGGATTCTGCTGCGGAATCCCTTCGCTTTACGATTCCCTACAGTCAGATCGTGGATATGGAACAGCTGGATGAAACCTTTACGGGAACGGCTGAGGCTCAGGTAACTGCCTTTACCGCCAAGCCCGCTGCTGATGCAGGCGGTGCCCAGCGAGTGCTTCAGTGTACTGCCGAGGTGCGCCTGACTTGTACTGCCTGCAAAACGAAGGTGGTTTCCCTGGTGACGGATGCCTATTCCACACGCTATCCCTGTCAGTGTACCTCTGTGCCGCTTCGTGTGGATTGTGCCCCTGTACCTCTGGCAGAGCGTTTTACATGCAGCGTTTCCATTCATGCAGGTGAAAGCGGTGCCGGACAGGTAACAGACCTGCGCTGCCATGTGAAAAATGTCAGCATGACACCGCTTCCGGAGGAGGGCAGGATCCGGATCAGCGGTATGCTCTGTGCCAGTGTACTGGTTCTGGACAGTGACGATATGCCGGCACTCCTGGAACGTGAGGAGGCGTTTGAAGAAACGCTTCCGCTGAATGTTCAGGCGGATGAGGTCCTGCTTTACGGCAGCGCAGAGCCGGGAGACTGCTCCTATCATCTGGGAGCAGATGGCGTGATTTCGGTGCAGTGCGGCGTTCGTGTGTGCGGTACGCTCTATCCCTCCGCAGCAGTCCAGGGTCTGGCAGAGATTCAGCTGGATGAGGAAAAGAAGCTTCAGCGTGACAGCGACTGTGCGCTGCGGCTGTATTACGGCACCCAGGGGGAATCCGTCTGGGAGATCGCCAAGCGGTGCGGCACAAGAGTTTCTGCCATTGCAGAGGAAAACGACTTGTCAGGTGATACGCTGACACGTTCCGGAATGCTTCTGATTCCCATTGTTTACTAATACTCTGTAACACTTAAAACTTTATATTTCATACGAATTCCTTTCACTCTGATAGACAAAGTCTGTCAGAGCTGAGCCGACAAAGTCAGCGTCAGGGATTGCATGAGACGGATTTTGTGCCGTTTTACAGCACAAAATGGCGTGTACTTCAGCACACGCTCTCGATCAAATACTCCAATAGTTTGATTGAGAATTAGTATTAGTTGTTACACCATACTAAGAAGGAGGTATCGTATGCAGGGAGATATTTATGCTGACATCGCACAGCGAACAGGCGGTGATATTTACATCGGGGTGGTGGGTCCGGTCCGTACGGGCAAATCCACCTTTATCAAGCAGTTTATGGAGCAGCTTGTGATTCCTCATATAGAGGATACAAGCAGGCGTACACGTGCAGTTGATGAACTGCCCCAGTCTGCCGGCGGCAAGACCATCATGACCACTGAACCGAAATTCATCCCTGAGGAGGCGGTGGAAATCACTCTGGGAGATGCCGCCAGGATGCGGGTTCGTATGGTGGACTGTGTGGGTTATATTGTGCCGGATGCACTGGGCTATATTGAAAATAATGCTCCCCGGATGGTACGGACTCCCTGGTTTGAGGAGGATGTTCCCTTTGGCATGGCGGCAGAGGCAGGTACCCAGAAGGTGATCACAGAGCATTCTACAGTAGGTCTTGTGGTGACAACAGACGGCAGTATTACGGATATTCCCCGGGAGCAGTATGCAGAATGTGAGGAGCGTGTGATCCGGGAACTTCAGCAGCTGAAAAAGCCCTTTGCGGTTCTGGTAAACTGCGTGGATCCCAGCAGTCCCTCTGCTCTGGAGCTGTGCCGTAAGCTTCGGGAAAAATACGGAGCAGCAGTCATGCCGGTATGTTGTCCGGCGCTTTCCGAGGAGGACATCCGTGAAATTCTGATGCAGCTTCTGTATGCGTTTCCTCTTCGTGAGGTGCAGGTGCATACAGCAAGATGGCTCAGCGATCTGGAGCCGGAGCATTGGCTGAGAGAATCCGTATTCACAGCCATCCGGGATGCAGCGCAGGGACTGAAAGCCGTGCGTGATGTGCCGGGTCTGGCGGATCTGCCTGCCCGGTGTGAGCAGATCACAGATGCAGCTGTGGATGAGATTGACCTGGGAACAGGCTGCGCTAAAATATCCGTACAGATCGCCCCGTCCCTCTTTTATCAGATTCTGGGAGAGAAAACAGGACTGGAACTTACAGGAGAGGGAGATCTGTTCCCTCTGCTGACGAAGCTTTGCGAGATCAAGAAGAAGTACGAGCGGTTTGCGCCGGCACTTGCAGAGGTGGAAGCGACAGGCTACGGGATCGTTATGCCGGAACTTTCAGAACTTTCTCTGGAGGAGCCGGAGATCATCAAGCAGGGCGGCAAGTATGGTGTGAGACTGCGGGCATCCGCACCGTCGATCCATCTGATGAAGGCGTCCATTCACACAGCAGTCAGTCCCATCGTAGGAACCGAGAAACAGAGCGAGGAACTGATCATGTACTTACTGGAAGGATTTGAAGAAGACCCGGCAAAGATCTGGACCTCCAATATCTTCGGAAAGTCTTTGCATGAACTTGTGAATGAGGGCTTGCGGAGCAAGCTGGGAAAGATGCCTGCGGAGGCATGGATGAAGCTGCAGGAAACGCTGGAGCGTGTAATAAACGAAGGCTGCGGCGGATTGATCTGCTTTATCCTCTGATGCAAAGTATCTGCTGCATTTTTGGTTTTCTCTGACAAAAGACCGGACTGCGCGCTATGCATGCCGGATCGAATTCATGCTTCCTGAATCCCCTTTGCAGAACCGCAGAGGGGATTTTTTGCCGCTCTTGACATTTCATCTGCCTGGTGATACAATAGAAACAGACACAAACTGCCGGGAAAGGAACTGACATGGAACGCAGGAAACATATTGCCGCTGTGCTGTGCGCATGTCTTCTGACAGGCTGCACGAATCAAACCGCTTCTCATACAGAAATCCCCACGGTGCCGCCGCTTGCAACAGATGGGACCGAGCCGTCTGTCATGCAGACAGAGCCTTCCTCCGAGTCGTCTGATGCCCCGGCGGCTGAGGAGTCTGAACGAACCCTGTGCCGTCTTGTTCCGGTGGAATTTCCGGAAGCACTGACGCTTCCATGCGCTGCGGTCCGGAACGGTCAGGTCTACTTCTGCACAAGCAGAACAGATGCTGCCTCTTTTGCCGGCACAGCAGAACTGTATCAGCTGCTTCCCCTTGAAAATTCTCAGGATAAACCGTATGAGCCTGCTCTTTATATGCCGCTCTTTGCAGATGCCTTTGCCGGCGTGACTGCCTTTTCTGTTCTGCCGGAGGGCGGTGTTTGTGCCCTGGTGTGTGGCGATACGGACGCTTCGGCAGCCCTTTCCCCGGAAACCTACTATGAAGAACCGCAGCGTCAATGGATGCTCCGGCTGTATGATAACACGGGTGCTTTTGTACAGGAAACGGATCTGACTGCGCTTTCGTCTGATGGGATACAGCTGACCTTTTCCGGAATTACCGCAGATGCAGCAGGTATGATCTGCCTCACTGCGGTAAGCGATACCCGTACAGAACTCTGGGTGCTGGATGCGTCCGGAAATCTGGAAAAGAAAATTCCTGCTGATTCATTTACCGCTGTCAGCCGTATTTTCACTGCGTCGGACGGACGGACACTCTTGTTCGGACAGGATGACCAGTACCGGACTGTGCTGGCAGAGCTTGACCCGGATGCTGATAAGCTTCTTCCGCTGCATATCTGGGAGGAAGATCCGCCGCTTATGCTGTGCAGCAGCAGCGGTCAGGATGCCTTCTGCTGTCTGGCAGATGAAACCGGAATCTGCTTCTGGCAAGGCGGGCAGGAGGAATATGTCCTGTTCTGGGAGGATACACAGCTCCAGGGGGCGGATGTTTACTGGCTGGAGGTGCTGGATGACCGCACCTTTGCAGTTCTTTATACGGATTCCGCCGGCGCAGCTGCCGCAGGTATTCTGGAAATTTTAGATAAAGATCAGATGTTTTCTGAACTTTTTTGAGGGATTCGGAGGAAAAGCTTGCTTTTTCTCTGAAAATGCGTTAATATAGGAAATATGCATTGCGCTTTAACGCTTTGCAGTTTTATAGTGCTGAAGTAAAAAGGAGATATGCGTTATGAATATGAATTTTATCCGGAAGCTTCCGATTCCGCAGGATTTAAAGAAAGAATTTTCCCTGTCCCAGGAGATCATTGATCAGAAGAAAAAGAGAGACAAGGAGATCCGGGATGTATTTACCGGTGAATCTGACAAGATGCTGCTGATCATCGGACCGTGTTCTGCGGACCGTGAGGATGCGGTGCTGGATTATGTATGCCGTCTGGCAAAGGTTCAGGAGCAGGTAAAGGACAAGCTGATCCTGATTCCGAGAATTTATACCAACAAGCCCCGTACCACAGGCGAGGGCTATAAGGGTATGGTACATCAGCCTGATCCGGAGAAGCAGGAGGACATGCTTCAGGGTCTGATCTCCATCCGCCATCTGCACACAAAGGCAGTGGAGATGACGGGTCTGACTTGTGCAGACGAAATGCTGTACCCGGAGAATTACCGTTATCTGTCGGATATTCTTGCCTATGTTGCGATCGGCGCACGTTCTGTTGAGAATCAGCAGCACCGTCTGACTGCAAGCGGACTGGATGTTCCGGTGGGAATGAAGAACCCGACCGGCGGTGATTTGTCGGTTATGATGAATTCCCTGGTAGCTGCCCAGGCATCTCACACATTCCTGTACAGAGGCTGGGAGGTGCGTACTGCCGGAAATCCGCTGGCACATGCGATTCTGCGCGGCTATGTGGATACAAACGGAAGATCCCTGCCGAATTATCATTATGAGGATCTGATCACACTGTACGATCTGTATCAGAAGAAGAATCTGGTAAACAAGGCAGTTATCGTGGATGCGAACCATGCAAATTCCGGTAAGAAGTATCTGGAACAGATTCGTATCTGCAATGAGGTACTGCACAGCTGCCGTCACAGTGACGAGATTCGGTCGCTGGTCAAGGGCTTTATGGTGGAAAGCTACATTGAAGACGGTGCACAGAAGATCGGCGAGGGCTGCTACGGCAAGTCGATCACCGACCCGTGTCTGGGCTGGGAGAAGAGCGAACAGCTGATCTATCGCATTGCTGACCAGCTGTAAGAAAGAAAAAGGAAACCGCAGGAGGATGCTGTAAATGCATGCTTCTGCGGTTTTGTTTTATTGCAGGATCTGTTCGAGAAAGGCTTTCAGTTCCTCTGCCTGGCGGAAGGATATACCAGTAAGCTTATGCCTTTTTCTGCGATGTCCCCGCAGCTGGATGATGAGGCTGCAGATATCATTCCGTGCGGTCAGAGGTGTCCGGCATATTTTTATACCGATCACATGGTGCAGCGGTGCTGTAATTGTGTAAAAGGAAAAGCCCCGGCTGTATTGAAATTGTATCTGTCGTTTGTCAAAGCTGACATGCTCCGCTGAAATGGAGATCAGCCGGATGAGCAGCAGCCACACCGCAGGAATCAGTCCGATCACGCCGGAGAAAAAAAGCAGCCGTTCCATATCCGGCGCAGTCTGTACCGCAAGAACCATGATGCCCAGAATCAGTCCGATCCATGTAACCGGAAGCCATACAAAGCTCCAGATCGCACGTCGTTTCCCTCGTATCATTTTCGGAAGACTTCCATCCGATACACCCGGCATCAGTGCGGACAGGGGAAGGGGCGTTGTCTTTTTTGTCAGTACCGGAATCAGCACCGGCATGGATTTTCGTCCGCCTCCGTATCCCGGACAGGAGAGATGCATCGACAGCACGCCGAACAGCTTCATCATCAGATTCTGCCGCAGGATCACATGGTTCACTGCGCCCGGACGCAGGTAGGTGCGGCGGCGTATGAGGATCCCCATGTGAACAGACAGAAGCCCTGAACCGGCATGCACACGAAACCGTCCGTAATGCAGGAGATTGACAAAAAAGGAAATGATCCAGCATGCTCCCAGGAAAACGCAGAGGCTTACAATTATGGAAGGGATGGCGTAAAAGGTATGGATGGCTGCATTGTTGATTTCATCCAGAGCCTTCATGACCGGCGGCTGAAAAAACAAGTCCCTTGCAATTGATCCGGCCTGAACGAAAAAGGCGATGATATAAATGGTTCCGGACAGGCTGCTGGAAAACAGGAAGGAAAACAACAGGGTCATCCAGATGCCGGTCCGGCGGCGTTTTGCCGGGGCAGAGGACGGCTGCATGACAGGCACTTCCCGGCGCATCTGGTGAAGATGCTTCTCCCGCAGCCAGAGCCGGAGTTCAGCTGCCGGAAGCGGTGCGGCAGCTGTATCAATTTTCAGCAGCACCAGTCTCAGGGGCTTCAGAAGACAGGAATCTGTTTCGGTTACAGCTGTGATCCGGGCACAGGGGATGCAGATCTGCCGCCGAAAAAAGATGCCGTTGTTACAGCGGATGAATTGCCTGCAGAAGGAGAACCGGCAGTACCGCCAGCGTAAAACGGCAATTCCCAGGATCGTCAGGAAGATGAGGATATCAAACCATGCTCCGTGCAGCCATCGCAGGAGTGCCTCGGGGGAAAAGGGGAATAATACAGAGGAACGCAGAAGCGGAAAGATCAGCAGCCACAGATTCCTGATGCAGTAGCGCAGGATCTTTATGGGATGCTCACGGTACATGAGGTACCTCCCCTCCGGCGGTTTCTTCCATGGAACGGTTCAGGAGACAAACGGTCAGTTCCTTGTGCAGAGATTCTGCATCCTTCCGGCTGAGAAAGGGCAGAAGCAATGTACCGCCATAGGAACGCAGCAGAAGAAAATTGATTCCGGTATAACGGGAAAATGGCGTGGTGATCAGGATGGTCAGCTGCAGAGAATGCAGCAGCAGCGTCCGGGTACGCCGGAAGAAAATGCCGCTGGAAATTGTGACCTTGCTGCCGTCAATGAGAATGCGGATGCGGCGCAGGATCTCCGGAATACAGAAAAGTCCTCCGGCGATCCAGACAAGGAAACAGGCTCCTGATACGATCAGGGCAAGTCTCTTTCCGGTTATATGGAACAGCAGGGAGCAGACTCCCAGGCATAGAAAAAGCGTCAGTCCCTGCATCATACGAACTGCACAAACCGGTGTGCTGTATTGCTTTGGTATCATGATGCACCTCCTCAGGTCTAATGATTCCGGTTTTTGTATAAGAATATTATATACAAAACTGACGGCGAAGTATGTCGCAGGAAAGCGATGGGGAGATTTTATGCTGGAACAACTGAACGGATATATCTGGAATGCAGGATTGCTGACGCTTCTTCTGGGTACGGGTGTCCTGCTGACTTTGCGCACCGGATTTTTTCAGGTGCGCGGAATGGGCTTTATATGGAAGCGTGTTCTGGGCTCGCTGCGGAGGGAACAGAAGGATGAGGGCGTTTCTCAGTGGAAGATCTGTACCGCAGCCCTGTCTGCATCTATGGGAACCGGGAATATCGTAGGTGTGACCGCCGCTCTTTCCATCGGAGGAGCCGGTGCTGTTTTCTGGATGTGGTGTTCTGCCTTTTTCGGGATGATGCTTACCTATGGAGAAAATGTCCTCTCCATGCGCTTCCGTCAGACGGATGAGGAGGGAAACCTTCCCGGCGGTCCCATGGCGTATCTCCGGTATGGTCTGGGTGCGAAATGGCTTGGTGCAGTTTATGCAGTGCTTTGCATTCTTGCATCCTTCGGCATGGGGAACATGACCCAGAGCAGTGCGGCAGCCTCCGCTCTGGAGGAGGCGTTTTCAGTGCCGCCATTTGTGACAGGAATCATCCTGGCGGTGCTTCTGGCACTTTCTGTACTGGGCGGCATTCGCAGCGTAGGCACTGTGACGCAGTATCTGCTTCCTCTTGCAGCAGCAGGCTATATGCTTCTTGCGGTACTTGTGATCCTGTGCCATGCAGAGCGCATTCCTGCTGCCTTCGGAGAGATATTCACCAGTGCCTTTGGGCTGCGTCAGCTGGGCGGCGGTGCAGCAGGCACGGCGATTTCAGCCGGTCTGCGCCATGGTGTCTTCTCCAATGAGGCAGGTCTTGGCAGCAGTGCGCTCATCCATAGCAGTGCCTCCGGAAATGACCCGTATCTTCAGGGCATGTGGAGTATTCTGGAGGTGTTTCTGGATACCATGGTGTGCTGCACACTGACAGCTCTTGCTGTACTGACGGCGGAGGTTCCCATTGAAATGGGGGTGCAGCCGGTTGCAGAGGCGTTCTCCTCCGTGCTGGGTACGTACGCCTATGCCGTGACAGCAGTCATGATCGTTCTGTTTGCAGTCTGCACCATGCTGGGATGGTGCTGCTGTGGTGAGGCAGCACTGGGAAGCCTGAGCACAAAACGCAGCGTACTGCTGACCTATCGGGGGATCTTCTGTCTTTGCGGCGGTCTGGGGGCTGTAGGAGCACTTTCGTCCGTGTGGACCCTCTCAGACATTGCAAACGGTCTTATGGCAGTGCCGAATTTATTGGGACTGCTTCTTCTGATGAAATATGTACAGGTACCCTCCCTGCGCAGGTGAACTCTCTCAAAAATGTGGAAAGAAGTGCTGAAAGTGCATAAAAAGGGTGTGCGCTGGTAAAATTCAGAAAGAGTGCTTGACATCATTTTTGCTTTTTTGTATAATTATAGGTACATATGATTGTGCGTTTTGATGTATTCTCAGTAGAATTTGGCGCAAAATGATTGCAGAGCCGCAGGCAGCGAAGCCGTGGCAGTATCAGCACTTTTTATGATGTAAACGTGAAAATTGCCGTGCGTGGCAGGAAAAGAAAAAATAGGGCTGGGCAGTACGCCGGAAGCGGCGGATGCTCTGACATGCGGGAAACCGCCTGATTTTTTATGATAGGATGCCGGGTCTGCCGGAGGGAGTTTTGTAAAATCCGCATTGCTGTGTCGGGGACGGAATGAAGACGCAGAAAACGGAACAGACTTGCCCTGCGGTGACCGAGGCTCTGGCTTCTGCCGTGCATGGCACGGAAAGAGAGGGTTTTTTTTGGCTACAACAGATGGAAAAGAAATTCGTGAAGGAAAAACAACACAGAACAATGGACGCAGAATGCAGTATCACAGACGTCCTCGTCAGACACAGAAGGCAAAGGTGCTGGAGCAGAATCCGGCAGCAAGAAACGGGAAGAATGCTGGGCAGCAGCGTGCGCCCCGCCGTGAAAACAGAAAGAATCCGGTTCGGATCATACCTTTGGGAGGACTCAATGAAATCGGCAAGAATATGACCGTATTTGAGTGCTGCAACGATATGTTCATTCTGGACTGCGGTCTGGCATTCCCGGATATGGACATGCCGGGCGTTGATATCGTCATTCCGGACTTCACTTATGTGGAGAACAACAAGGACCGTGTGAGAGGTATTGTACTGACCCACGGACACGAAGACCACATCGGCGGTCTGGCGTATCTTCTGAAAAAGATCAATGTGCCGGTATACGGTACACGTCTGACCCTGGCACTTGTGAAGGGAAAGCTGGAGGAACACGGTCTTGCAAATTCCGTAAAGCTTTGTGAGGTACAGCCCCGCAAGACAGTCCGTATGGGATGCATGGCAGTGGAATTCATCAAGGTGAACCACTCCATCCCGGGTGCAGTGGGTATGGCGATTCATACACCAGCCGGTATTATTGTGCACACAGGCGACTTCAAGGTGGATTTCTCACCCATTGATGATGAGGTGATCGACCTGACCCGCTTCGGCGAACTGGGCAGCAGAGGCGTTCTGGCACTGATGGCAGATTCCACCAATGCAGAGCGTATGGGCTTTACCCGTTCTGAACGCACGGTAGGCGATTCCTTTGAAAAGCTGTTTGACCGTGCAGCGGGAAAACGTATTATCATTGCAACGTTTTCTTCGAACATTCACCGTATTCAGCAGATCATTGACAATGCGGTGCGTCATAAGAGAAAGGTTGCCATATTTGGACGGAGCATGATTCATGTAATCGGCACAGCCCTGGAACTGGGCTATCTGCGTGTTCCGGATGGCACCATTATCGATATTGATGAGATGAGCCGATTCCCGGATGAGCGTGTTGTATTGATCACGACCGGCAGCCAGGGCGAGCCGATGTCAGCTTTGACAAGAATGGCAATGAACGGCCACAAGAAGGTGACGATCACACCGAATGATTTCATCATTATTTCTGCAACGCCGATTCCGGGCAATGAGAAATATGTGAACCGTGTGGTAAACGAACTGATGCGTTCCGGTGCAGAGGTGATTTACGAGGCAATGTACGAGGTGCATGTTTCGGGTCACGCCTGCCAGGATGAACTGAAGCTGATCCAGGCACTGACCAAGCCGAGATATTTCATTCCGGTACACGGTGAGTACAAGCACCTGGCAAAGCATGCACAGATCGCTGTATCTATGGGCATTCCGGAGGAGCGGATCATCATCGGAGAGATCGGTAATGTCATTGAACTGGATGACCAGTCCATCCGTGTGGTATCGCAGGTACCGGCAGGACGTGTTATGGTTGACGGTCTGGGTGTCGGCGATGTAGGCTCTATTGTGCTGCGTGACAGAAAGCATCTGGCACAGGACGGTCTGATCATTGTTGTCATTGGTATTGAAAAGATCACCAATACCGTGGTATCGGGTCCCGATATCATCTCACGAGGCTTCGTATATGTGCGTGAATCTGAGGTCCTCATGGAGGAGGCACGTCAGGTGCTGTTGCGCACTCTGGATAAGTGCAATTCCCATGATCTGAGAGAATGGGGTACACTGAAGATGAAGCTGCGTGATGTATTGTCAGAATATATTTACGGAAAGACAAAGCGCAGTCCGATGATTCTGCCGATTATCATGGAGGTATAAGGACGCAGAGGGTGTCTGGAGGAAAATGGAATGAAACGAAAACAAGCTGCTGTTTTCTGGATATCCGCAGCGCTGCTGTTTCTGAGTATTGCCTTGCCGGTTACGGTGCAGTTGCTGGCTGACCGATGGGAAGTGTCAGCAGTTGTCTATATACCGGCACTGATCCTATGCGTATGGCTGCTGTTACTGGCACTGCTGCTTCAGAAGGAACTGTCATCCTACAAGTTGCTTGGAAAGGATTCCCGGCAGGTGGTCTGCTCCTCACTGCAAAGATTATCGGTGCCGGTCGTGCTGACCGAGGAGGATGGTACGATATTCTGGTGCAATGACCGTTTTCAGATGCAGTTTTTACAGGGCAGAAAGCGGACAGCGACCTTTCAGGAGCTGCTTTGCATGAATGTCAATACACTGATGGACGGCCATGATATGATGCTGGAGCATCAGGGTCATAACTATCGTGTACACAGCGAGATCCATGCGGTTCAGGATCGGAAGATTCATGCAGTGCAGTTTGTGGAGATCACAGATCTGGTCAGACTCCAGAATGAATTCCGGGAGTCACGCCCTTGTGTCATGCTTATGGTCATTGACGGCTATGATGATGTCATGCAGTATGCCAAGGAAAGTGAAAAGGCACAGGTCTCTGCCGAGGTAGAGCTGCTTCTGGAGCAGTTCATGTCCGGGACGAAGGGCGTTGTCCGAAAGATCGACAACGATCAGTTTTATGCGGTGATGGAAACACGCCATCTCTATGAGGCGATGAACAAGCGTTTTCCTATTCTGGATGATGCCCGCAAAATCTGTGTGGCAGGAAGGATCCGTGTCACCTTTTCCATTGGTGTGGGAATCGGCGGAGAATCTCTGGAGGAAAGTGAAAAGATTGCAAGACAATCTCTGGATATGGCACTGGGACGCGGCGGTGACCAGGCGGCAGTCAAGATGGAAAACGGCTTCAATTTCTATGGCGGCGCATCCAAGGGTGTTGAAAAGCGTTCCAAGGCGATGATCCGTTCTATGGCACTGGCGCTTCAGGAAATGATTGAGCGTGCAGAGCACATCTACATTATGGGACACCGCTTCGGCGATCTGGATGCCATTGGTGCAGCCTGCGGTATGGCGGGTGCCATACAGCTTATGGGCAAGCCGGTATCGGTGGTGGTACGGCAGCAAAGCTGTCTGGCGAATAAGCTGATCGAGCATCTTCGGAGGAGTGCTTCGCCGCCCCGATTCATCGAACCGGAGATCGCAGTTGCCCAGGCAACCGAGCATTCTCTGCTGATCATAGTGGATACCCATAATAAGGACATTCTGGAGAGCTTTGAACTGTATCAGCGGATACAGAATATCGTGGTGATCGACCATCATCGGAAAAACGTGAATTACATTGAAAATGCAGCATTGTTCCACCATGAGCCGTATGCTTCATCGGCGTCGGAAATGGTGACAGAACTCTTGCAGTATTTTCGTCTGGAGAAGGATATCCCCTCGGATTATGCAGATGCACTTCTTGCCGGCATTATGCTGGATACCAAGAACTTTGTAATGCGTACCGGTGTGCGTACCTTTGAAGCAGCTGCACACCTGCGGCGTATTGGTGCGGATACCATTGAGGTAAAATCCTTGTTCTCCGATACCATTTCCATGTACCAGATGCGTTCCCAGATCGTGGCACACGCGGAGATCTTCCGGAACAATGCCATTTCTGCGGTAAAGCTGAAAAGTGAATCCAGCCGGCTTCTGGCGGCACAGGCAGCCGATGAACTGCTGAGCATCCAGGGGGTACAGGCGTCCTTTGTTCTGTATCTAGACGGCAATGGAACCAGCGTTTCAGCACGTTCGCTGGGACAGGTGAATGTACAGCTGATTATGGAGACACTGGGCGGCGGCGGTCATCAGACCATGGCGGCGGCACAGCTTCCCTCCGTTACATTACAGGAAACAAAAGAACGGCTTTTGCAGGCTCTGGATGCTTATGCACTGGAGCATGGAAAAACCGATGCATCATAGAAAGGATTGAGTATAATGAAGGTAATTTTCTTACAGGATGTAAAGGGCTCCGGCAAAAAGGGCGAGGTCAAGAATGTAGCAGACGGCTACGCACGCAACATGCTGCTGCCCAAGGGACTGGCGGTTGAGGCAAACGCAAAGAATCTGTCTGAACTGGCAGGCAAGAACGCTTCTGCTGCCCACAAGATCGATGTGGCAAAGCAGGAAGCACAGGCGATTGCGGATGCAATTAACGGCAAGACCGTCAAGGCTGTAGCCAAGGCAGGTACCGGCGGACGTCTGTTCGGTGCGGTAACGGCACAGAATATTTCTGAGTGTATTGCTGCGCAGTATGGCTGCAAGGTGGATAAGAAGAAGATTTCACTCAAGACGGAAATCAAGAATTTCGGTACTTACGAAGCGGAGATCAAGCTGTATTCCGGCATTTCTGCAAAGGTAACGGTTGAGGTTTCTGAAAGCTGAGTGTACCGGTATGGGCGGACATTGTTCGCCCGTATTTTTTCCCTGTAATACATAAAAGGAGGTTATTTTTCATGGCGCAGAATTCCTTTGAACAGACAGAGCTTAGCACAGAGCTTCCCTTCAGTCTGGAAGCCGAACAGACCATTCTGGGTGCAGTGCTCACAGAGCCAAGCGTTCTGTCTGTTGTACTGGAGAAGATCAAGCCGGACAGCTTTTTCAATGAGCAGCATAAGGCACTCTTCCAGATTATTGTGCAGATGTTTACATCCGGTGAAAAGGCGGATGTCATCACCGTGCTGAATGAAGCCATGAGTCAGCATCTCTTTGATACCCCGCAGGAGGGCAGAGCTTATCTGGCTGCGCTCATTAACATGGTGCCCTCTGTTTCCAATATTGAAAGCTACTGCAATATCGTTGCAGAGAAATATTATCTGAGAAGCCTTGCTTTTGCGGCAAGAAGCATCCTTCAGGATGTACAGAGCGGCGAGGCGGATGCGCAGTCACTCCTTGACAGTGCCGAGCAGCGGATCTATGATATCCGTCAGGGACGTTCCATTCAGGGACTTGTAAAAATCGGCGATGCCATCTGCGAGGCTTATGACCGCATCGGTAAGATCGCAGGTCCGGACAAGGAAAAGTATCTGGGTGCACGTACCGGCTATAAGTATCTGGACACAGTTACGTCGGGTCTGAATAAGTCGGACCTGATCCTGATTGCGGCACGTCCGGGTATGGGTAAAACCTCCTTTGCCATCAACATTGCAACGAATGTAGCGCGCCGGGGTGATAAGGATGTTGCGATCTTTTCCCTGGAAATGTCCAAGGAGCAACTTGCGACCCGTATGCTTTCTACAGAGGCACTGGTTGATTCCCATAAGCTGAGAAGCGGCTTTCTCACCAATGAGGACTGGGTGCGTCTGGCTACCAGCGCAGGCGTTCTCAGCGGACTGCCCATGTACTTTGACGATACAGCCGGTGTGACAGTGCAGCAGATCAAGGCAAAGCTGCGCCGTATGAAGAATATCGGACTTGTGGTGATCGACTACCTGCAGCTTATGACCTCCACGCTGAAAACAGACAACCGTGTGCTGGTGATCTCAGAAATCACCAGACAGCTGAAGATCATGGCAAAGGAACTGGATATTCCGGTTATCCTCCTGTCCCAGCTGTCCCGAGGTCCCGAAAGCAGAAACGACAAGCGTCCCATGCTGTCCGACCTGCGTGAATCCGGTTCGATCGAGCAGGATGCAGATATTGTTATGTTCCTCTACCGAGACGCTTATTATAATAAAGACAGTGCGTCGCCTAATGTTTCAGAATGTATTATCGCCAAGAACCGTCATGGCGAAACAGGTACGGTAAACCTCGTCTGGGACGGTCAGTTTACACGATTCAGTGATGCGGAGATGCGAAATGAAGGATAATTATAATGTACAGACCTTTGTACAGCGAATGGAGCAATTTATTGAAGAAGAGCAGCTGATTCCGGCAGAAAGCACCGTTTGCTGTGCATTGTCCGGTGGTGCAGACAGTGTGGCGCTGCTGCTGGGACTTCTTGCGCTGAAAAATACGCTTTCTCTGGAAGTAACCGCTGTCCATGTCAATCATCACCTCCGTGGGGAGGAAAGTGACCGGGATGCCCAGTTCTGCCGGGACTTATGCAAAAAGCTGAATGTCTCTTTGCAGGTATATCACTGCGATGTGAAAGCATATCAGGAGGAAAACAGCATTTCAATTGAAACAGCAGCACGGGATTGCCGGTACAGCTGCTTTGAGCAGGAAACCGGTCTGATCGCAACGGCACATACAGCCTCCGATAATCTGGAGACGATTGTGCAGCGACTGGCACGGGGAACCGGGCTTCATGGACTGACGGGAATTCCCCTGCGGCGCGGACGGTTTGTCCGTCCAATCCTCTTTGCGCAGCGTGTTGAGGTGGAGCAGTTCCTTGCTGCATCCGGTCAGGAGTATGTGACAGACAGCACCAATGCATCGGATGATTATACACGGAACCGTATCCGTCATCAGATCATTCCCATGCTTCGTGAACTGAATCCTTCGGTGGAGGAAACGGTTACCCGGATGTGCAGAAGCCTGCGGACGGATGACTGCTACCTGGAAAATGAGGCGGAGCAGGCGTTCGGTTCTTATTTTCGGGATCCGGCACGTCTGAAAAAGCTGTCGGAGATTCCTGAGGCAGTCCGTGTGCGGTGTATCATCCGTCTTCTGGAACTGCATGGAATTTCCTATGATGCCAGGATGCTGCATAAGCTGGAGCAGCTTGCAGAAAAGGGCGGCAGATATCAGCTGAATCACGGGTTCAGCTGCCGTGTATCCAAGAACGAGATGATTCTTGTACGGCACGATGAAAACCCGGAGATCGTAAAGAGAATTCCCATGAAAATCGGAAGTCAGAGCCTTTATGAGCGGTATACCGTCGAAATTTCCCTGATTTGCGGAAAAAAAACTGCAAAAGATTTCATTGTTAATGAAAAATTCGCAAAATGTCTGCTGGACTATGATAAAATAATAGGGAATGTCATACTGCGCAGCCGCACTCCGGGTGACCGGATACAGCCTGCCGGACGTGACTTTACTGTATCCATAAAAAAACGTATACAGGAGGAAATCCCCCTGCACAGACGCAGTACGCTGCATTTTCTTGAGGATCAGGCAGGAACGATTTTCGCAGAGGGAATCGGTGTTGCAGAGCGTGTGAAGGCTGTAGCAGATGAAACGGAACGTCTGCTTTTGGTGCATATCTGCCGGAACGGGGAGGAAGCCTCTTATAAGTATGAAAAGGAGTGAATGAATTGACACCAAAAAAGAATCGTGGAATTGGTGCGTATCTGCTTGTAGCAGCGGTTCTGGTTCTGGCGCTGATATTTATGCTTCCGAATTTCGGGACTAAAAATCAGAATGCAGAATATTCCAAGGTACTGTCTTACTTTGATGCGTATGAGGTCAAGGAGTATTCGCTGGATCTGGGCGACGGCGAACTGATTTTTGTGCTGGAGGACGATACACGGATGATGTATGAGGTTCCCAGTGTAAACCAGTTTGTCAAGGATATTGAGGGATATCGTCAGGCGTACAACAAGCAGAACCCGGATGAGCCGCTGAAAATGGACTATATCAAAGCGACAGACTCCTCATGGCTGCTGTCTCTGATTCCTACGCTGCTGATTCTGATCATGGGTATCGTCCTGTTTATTGTGATGATGCGTCAGACCGGAGGCGGCAACAAGTTTTCTACCTTTGGCAAGGCAAATATCCGGAATCAGGCGAATACAAGAACGGCAACATTCAAGGATGTAGCCGGTGCTGACGAGGAGAAGCACGAGTTGGAGGAAATTGTAGACTTCCTGAAGAATCCAAAGAAGTACACTGATATCGGCGCACGTATCCCTAAGGGCGTTTTGCTCATGGGACCTCCTGGTACGGGTAAAACTCTGCTTGCAAGAGCCGTTGCCGGTGAGGCTGGCTGTCCCTTCTTCTCCATTTCCGGTTCGGATTTTGTGGAGATGTTTGTCGGCGTGGGTGCATCCCGTGTACGTGATCTGTTCGAACAGGCAAAGAAGAACAGCCCGGCGATCATTTTCATCGATGAGATCGATGCGGTAGGCCGTCACCGCGGTGCCGGTCTGGGCGGCGGTCATGATGAACGTGAGCAGACACTCAATCAGCTTCTGGTTGAGATGGACGGCTTTACCGGCAAGGACAATGTCATTGTGATCGCAGCAACCAACCGCCGTGATATTCTTGATCCTGCGCTGCTGCGTCCGGGTCGATTTGACCGTCAGATCGTGGTGGGCTATCCCGATGTAACGGGTCGTGAAGCCATTCTGAAGGTACACACAAAGAAAAGACCGCTCGGTCCCGATGTGGATCTCTCCACCATTGCAAAGTCTACAGTGGGCTTTACCGGTGCAGACCTTGAGAATCTGGTAAATGAAGCGTCTCTGCTGGCTGCCCGCAAGAACAGGAAGGCGATTACCATGGAGGAGATTCAGGAGGCAACCATCAAGGTGATTGCAGGTCCTGAGAAGAAATCGCATCGTGTTACAGAAAAGGAAAAGAAGCTGACAGCATATCACGAAGCTGGTCATGCAGTCTGCACCTATTACTGCGACCACCAGGATCGTGTGCAGCAGGTATCGATCATTCCGCGCGGTATGGCAGGCGGCTACACCATGTCTCTGCCGGAGACTGACAAGTCCTTTGTCTGCAAGCGTGAAATGGAGGAGGATATCATCACTCTGCTGGGCGGACGTGCAGCTGAGTTCCTGATCCTGGATGATATTTCAACCGGTGCATCCAATGATATTGAGCGTGCTACAAGTACAGCACGTCAGATGGTGACAAAGTACGGCTTCAGTGAAAAGCTGGGACCGATGGTATACGGCAGCGGCAGCAGCGAGGTCTTCCTGGGTAAGGAACTCGGTTCCTCCAGGGATTATTCCGAGCGTGTTGCAGCGGATATTGATGCAGAAGTACGTACGCTGATTGAAACAGGCTATGCAAAGGCGCTGGAGATCCTGCGTCTGCATGAAGATCAGCTGCATCTTCTGGCAAAATATCTGATGATTCACGAGAAGATCGACCGTGATGATTTCGAGAAACTCATGCGCGGCGAGATGCCGGAGTCAGCTTTTGCGGATGAGACTGCTCCCAAGGAAGAGCCTGCAAATGAAGTAAAGGCTGAAACTTCTGCGGAAGATACTGACAAGACAGAAGAATAATGTTAAAGCAAAAGAACTGCTGCGTGTGCGGCGGTTCTTTTTGTTTTTGAATCTACAGATCATCCATTGACAAAACACAGCAAAAGAGTTATAATAAAAGAGATGAAATTCATCATAAAAAGACTTTTTTTGTCGCAAATGCACTGAAAATGGATGCGTTCAGGAGAATGAGCAAAAAATACATAGCATATTACGTAGTCGGAAGTTTAGCACTGGCAGCAGTATTGGGTGAAGCGTATATTGCAGTGATGATTCTTGTGTTTAAGGGTGAGCTTAGTGTAAGCGACCTGAGCACAGAATTCGGCAAACGCCGCATCAGCACCATTTTTGCGGAGAAGCTGAAGCGTAAGAGGAATGGGCAGATTGAGGGGTAGAATATGGAAAATATAAAGTATTTGATTATTGCAGTTGCAATATTGGCAGTCGTCATCTGTGCTATTGTTTTGGTTAACAAATTCATAATCAATAAAAGTAATTCAAGCAAATTAAAACCGCTTTCCGATTTGCCACAGGGCAATGAAAATATGCTTGAAATCAAGCTGAATAAATTGCCGCAGGATTTTGTATTTGAAGAAAAGAACAGTATGGAAATAACTGACAGTAAGGTCTTAACCCAGATAAATCAGCTTATCCCTGAATTGTTTCAGACTGGACTTGCTGCAAACAATACATGGCATGCTATTGAGGCAAGTTCAAGGGTGCTATATGAGGCTATTATTCCACCTGGTGCAACACTGGCAAGATCTACAACTATGGAAGACGCAGTTCGTGGATTTTATCATGATTCTGTAGGAATTGGAGGTCAAGCTAATTGGGTTAAAAGAAAAGAAAACACCAATATTTCTGGTAATGCTATGTCAATGGCTATGAGTGTGGCTTCTATAGTTGTGGGACAATATTATATGTCGCAAATCAATTCAAAGCTTAATGACATGAATTATGAAATTACAAAAATATCTAATTTTCAGGACAATGAATATAAAAGTCGAGTATATGCGTTGTTAGCTCAAATTCAGAAAGCCACTGTATTTAAATCCGATACGCTTAGTAATGAAGAACTGAGGCTTAGTGAGATTGACAATATAAACAGGTGGGAACAGGAATGTGTTCAGCTTTTGGGACAAGCCAATCTTTCTATTACAGATATTGCAAATAAAAGAAATCTGGAATATGAGGTGTATGAAAAAGAAGTTTATGTTGCACAAAATTGGTTTGTATATCAGAAAACATTGATGCGCTTATTGGTTCAAATTGCTGAACTGAAATATGCCTTGTATCTCGGAAGTGCGTCGAGAATGCAGTGTGATGCATTAGTATCTCCATATTCTCATCAGGTACAGGAAGCATTACAATTACTTAATGAATGGCATGAATCACATATAGATAAGCTTGAAATACAAATTGATAATAACAGCCGTAAGCGTAAAGGTTTGGATAGTGCAATTCATTTTATTCCAGGCTTGATCAAGAAAGAAAACAGATTTTGCGCAATGTCAAATGATACAGTGAAAATGATAGTCGAGCAGACAGAAAAATTTGATTTGTCTGAACTTAGCATTGAAGCGGATTTGTTTGATAGGGATGTTAGAATCATAGCTAAAGACGGAAAGATATATTATTTGCCTAATAAGGAAATGTAGTTCTTTGTAGGATGATATAAACTTGAAAGAGCGAGCCTTTCGGCTCGCTCTTCAGCGTCAATATAAACTGAACGATAAACTACAATTCATATCCCCAATATTCAGAACAGAACCTATAATTTATCAGATAAAGATACGTATGTAGGCGACCACTGGTCGCCCGCATCCATTGTATTCCCTATGTTCATTCCTCCTGCAGCCGGATCGGATCGTCCTCTGCGATCTCCGGCTCCGGAAAGCCCTTCTTCCAGTCACGCACCAGCAGGATCAGACCAGCTATAATGATGCCGATGCTGATCCAGGTTGAGGTGGACAGTCCCAGTAAAATGCCGCGCTGTGCATCGTCATAACGGAACTGTTCGGTGATAATGCGGATAACCGGATAAAGAAACAGATACAGATAGATCGTGCAGTGGTGATGCTTCGACTTCGTGTAGTAAATCTGCATGATGACCGCCAGGATCAGCAGCAGTCCCGCCTCCAGCAGCTGTACCGGAAAAAGCTTGATGCCGTTCGGCGCACCAATGGACTGCGTAAACGCAATGCCGAATTCCTCAGAGGGACAGCCATAGCAGCAGCCTGCCATAAAGCAGCCCAGACGTCCGAAGGAATGTGCCAGCGGTATGCCCGGTGCGATCGTCATGAGATACAGCCAGGGAGACTTTCTCTGAGTCTTCGCATACAGCATGACCAGCGCAAGTCCTCCCAGGAAGCCGCCATAGAATACAAATCCGCCTTGCATCACGCTGGTTAGCGTGTCAAGATTGAAACCGTATTCCCGGAACATAAATAGGATCGTATCAAAATCCACGATCAGATACAGCAGCTTCGCACCAATGATTGCGCCCAGAATGACAAGAGCAGCTGCCTCGATGAGATCATAGCGGTTCAGCTTGGAATATTTGCAGTTGAAAAGCGCAAGCAATACAGCCAGTCCGCCGCCCAGCACACAGCAAACGCCGTATGTGCCGATCGTGATGTGAAAAAACTCAATGATCGGATACATAGAATCTCTCCTTTTCAGAATAGGAAAGGCTGCTTTAGAACAGCAGCCTTAATCCGATAGTTTAAAGTTGTATGGGCTTTCGTGTATGTATGTGCGGTTGATTAATACAGTTCGTCGTACAGACCTGCCAGTTCGTTCAGATCACCAGCAGCATCGTAAACAGCGTCTGTTACAGCATAGTAGCCTGCGCAGTTGCAGATGATGCAGCACAGACCAGCAATCACACCAACGATCAGTGCGATGATACCCATAACCATACCAGCATTGCCCTTACCGCCGTTCTTCTTGGAAGAAGCAGACAGAACGATTGCAACGATACCCAGTACGATTGCGATGAGTGCCAGCCAGCCGCCTCTGAATGCGAAGCCGCCGAACAGACCGATGACAGACAGAACCAGTGCAACTACACCGGCAATGGTAGAAATTAAGCCCAGCTGATTTTTGTTTTCCATAAGTTACATCCTCCTGAAATAGACTTGGTAAAAGCCCAACTTTTTCCTATGTTACTATTATAATACAACCATCTGAATTTGTCAATAGTTGTCAATACAATTTCAACGCAGTCATTGTGGACGATTTTTTATCATTTTTATTGTATATATTGTATATTTTACAGCTTTCGCATGGATTTCTGCTGTGCTCTGAGGATACGGACATCGTATCCAACGAAATGGTGATTCACATAGGTCGCAAAAATACGGGAAGTGATGCGTTCATCGTACTTGTGGGAGATGCCGTTGAAGTCCATATTTGTGCTGATGATGGTCGGAAGACAGCGGTTCATGCGTGTGTTGATGATGTTGTAGATGATGGACTGGTAAAAGGGTGTGTCGAATTCTGTGCCGAGATCGTCCAGGATCAGCAGATCGCAGGAAAGAAGCAGAGAAAGGGTATCGCTGCCGCTCTGATCACGTCCGAAATGTTCATTTTCAACCTGCCGCAGGAAATTGATGACAGAGTCATACAGTACGCTGTAGCCCTTTTCCAGAACGGCAGAAGCGATAGACAGGGAAAGATGTGTCTTGCCCAGTCCGGTATTGCCGTACATGAGGATGCTGGGGGATTCTGTTGTAAAATGTGCTGCATATTCCTTGCAGAAGTGATAGATCACCTCCATCGGACGCAGACAGTCTGCACCGCTTTCCGTTTTGTGTCCGCGGTAATAGGCAAGATCAAAGGTGTCGAAGCTGCACAGGTTGATCTGAGCACTGCGGTTCAGTTCACGTGCAGCGTATTTCGCAGCGAGCTCTGTCAGACAACTGCAAAATGCTCCCTGATAGTAGCCTGTGTCGCTGCATTTGGGGCAGGTATAGGTCACATCCAGATAATTTTCCGGATATCCGTTTGCGGTCAGCAGACGGCGTACCAGAAGCTGTGCCTGCTGATTCTGCTTGCGAAGGGTTTCAATGCGCTCCTGAACATTCTCGCCGCTGCGGATAATGTCCATCACACTGCGGCTTGTCCGGAAAAGCTGACGGTTAATTTCTGCAATTTCAGGAATGCGTGTATGGATTTCCTGAAAACGCTCGTCATTGACAGTACGTGCATGATTGCGCCGTGCGCTGATTTCGTTGCGTGCCTGTTCCAGGTGTTCTGCTTTCATGATAAACTCCTTCCTGTAAGAGATGTTTTATTCATCCATATTATAAATCAAAGAACGATACGCATCTGCCATGGGACTTTCCGGGATCTCGCCCTTCTTCTTTTTGGAGGCGGTGTTTTTCCGTGCCTTGATGGCATCACTGTTCTGCTCCAGGCGGTCGTTGGTGTCCACATCCTCACGGGTCTGGTAGCCGGCTGCTGACCATGTTTCCAGAATCTTAGTCATGTACGGCAGAGAAAGCTTGTCGGTCTGTTCTACGGTTTTTTCGTAGGCATAGCGGATCAGGTCAATTGGCAGCTGCAATGTCTGCCAACGGTCAAAATACTCACGCTGCTTTGCTGTCGGCGGGCGGTTCATATCCAGGGTTCGTGCCACCAGTCCATAATAGGAACGGTTGGTCTGATCCTTCACGATGGCATCATTGATCTGCTGCATGGTGGTCAGTCCCTGATTCCACCAGCTGTACATAAGCTTTTCTTCGTAGCCGATGCTGTTTTTGCCGATGGAATAGCAGTAGGAAAGCACGGTCAGAATAATATCCCCCGGAATCGAAAGGTACTCGTACTGCCAGAGCAGCACACGCTGCTGCATGTGTGTCAGAGGTTCTCCGATGAGCTGCTCTGCCATGCGGAACAGTTCCATAAGACCGGTATTTTTCTGAAGTTCATTTGCGATCTCACTGGGGGTAAGATTGACCTCACTGCTGGAGCGCTGAACGGAAGCGACCGGAACCATTCGCTCAGCTGAAACCGGAGCCGGTTCCGGTGCAGCAGGAGCCGGTACAGATCCGGATGATACAGCGGGTGCAGTTTGAGCATCTGCTGCTTTGAAAAGTCCTGTCTGCTCCCAGAAGAGGACAGCCTCCTCTACAAGCTCGGTACCGATCGACAGGGCGTGAGCAATTTGTTCGGTCTGAATCACTGTACATGAATGCCGCAGGAGATAGAGCAGCACCTTGATCTGTGAGGGCGTTGCCAGCTTTATATACTGGTCAACGACTGCGGTAGGGACACCGAACATCATCCCCCAGCCGCTGCTTTGCAAAATAAACTCCATAAAGACCTCCCAAAAGAAAATACGGACAAAAGCACTTGACAAGTGCAGGAAAATGTGATATACTGATTAAGTTGATTGCCGGTGTGTCGGAATGGCAGACGAGACGGACTCAAAATCCGTTGCGGGCAACCGCGTGTGGGTTCAAGTCCCACCACCGGCACCAAACGCTCTTTTCTTCGGAAAAGGGCGTTTTTTCATGCTCACATTCGGATTAGCTGCACAAGATCCGGTAAAACGTATGTAAAAAAGGTAAAAAAAGAACCGTTTGAATCGCTTCAAACGGCTGCTTTTGCTGTGGCGTGCCTGGAGGGATTCGAACCCCCGACCTACTGGTTCGTAGCCAGTCACTCTATCCGGCTGAGCTACAGGCACATCGTTTCTCACAACATGATATATTATATCACAAAAGCCTTTCTTTGTCAAGCGTTTTTTTCAAAAAAATTCGATTTTTTTGAAATGATGGGAATTGCCCGGAATTACGTCGGTTTTCTTGTTTTGTATTTTGGCTGAAGACTGAAATCCGGAAGAATCGGAAAAATTTTTCTGCAAAGGTCTTGACAAAACATTGCATTGTCTGGTATAATAATAAAGTTGTATGAGACATTAGCTCAGTCGGTAGAGCATACGCCTTTTAAGCGTAGGGTCGAGGGTTCAAATCCCTCATGTCTCACCAGCGGACAATTCGGGCAGAACATGGTATCATGATTTGCCCGAATTTTTTTGTATTATTTTTGAGGTGTATTTTTGAGGTGAATGAATATGCAGGAAGATAGAATGATTCGTATGCGCAGCGATATAACAGCAGCTATTGAAAGGGGAATTGCGGAATCAAAGCTTGTCGGTGCGTGTGTGGGCGTGTACTGTGAGGGTAAGCCTTTATTTGAAGCAGCGGTCGGAAATGCCGACAGGGAAAAGTCTGTCCCTATGAAGAAGGACACTCTTTTCAGGATGTTCTCCATGACAAAGCCTGTGACAGCATCGGCTGTGATGCAGCTTTGGGAGAGAGGCGTGATCGACCTGAATGACCCGCTGTGCTGGTACATACCTGAATTTTCTAATATGATGGTGTCTGTGGGCGATAAACTAGTTCCGGCGAAGCGTGATATACTGATAAAGGATCTGCTGAATATGACCTCTGGCATTCCGTATCCGGACTGCTGGAACGAGTCACAAAAGTGTGCTGCTAAGATCTACGACGAGATAAATGATCGCCTCAGTACTGACAGTCCCATGAGCACAATGGAATTCTGCCGGAAAATGGGTGGCGTTCCGCTTATGTTCCAGCCTGGTGCAGAGTGGGCGTATGGAGCTTCTGCGGATATTCTGGGCGGTGTTATCGAAAAGATCACTGACATGCCTTATGATGAATATCTGAGAAAGAATATTTTCGAGCCGCTGGGAATGAATGACACGGACTTCTGGGTTCCGGAGGAGAAGCGTGACCGTTTTGCGCAGCTGTATGCATGGGATAATGAAAGAGGCGGACTTCGCATAGAGCCTGACCCGCATCTGGGCATGAACGATTATCTGACGAAGCCTGCCTTTATTTCCGGCGGTGCAGGTCTTGTTTCCACCCTGTCTGACTATGCAGCCTTTGCGAATGTTCTCGCAAACGGCGGTGTGCATCCGGAAAAGGGCGTGCGTCTTATGGGTGAGCGTACATGGAAGTATATGCAGAGTGCCCAGCTGACTTCTGAGCAGCAGGCGAGTGTTCAGTGGGAATCTCTCATAGGTCACAGCTACGGCAACCTGATGCGTGTGCTTACTGATCCGAATGCATTTGTGACAAATGCGCCTGCCGGAGAATTTGGCTGGGATGGCTGGACGGGTACCTATATGACAATATGCCCGGAGCATGAACTTGCTATTGTATACCTCATTCAGAACTGCGGCGCAGGTGTCAGTGATGTTGTGCGGAAGATACGTACTATTGTGTATGGGGCGGTATGAGTGATATGGACATGGATGTCATAATTATAGGTGTTATTGGTATTTGCAGCGGATTACTTTTCATGCTTGGTGCGGTTTTTAAATGGCGATGGCTCCTTGAAGGAAATGGTTCAATTGAGAAAAAACATAACCTTGCTGATGAGCCGTGGTATCGGATCTTAACTTTTATATCAGGTGCTGCATTAGCTGCCGGCGGTATAGTTTTGATAGTGATGAATTGCGAGTAATGTAGGGGACGGCGCCTTCGACGTCCCGCCGAAGTGAATGCGTGACTAACGGGACGCCCTTGGCGCCGCCTCCCTACAATTTCGCCGATTTTACGAACTTTGCTTGCTTGGCGGAGCAATGCTCGCCCCTACATTTCACGTTATCAGGACGATTTGTAGGGGCGACCATTGGTCGCCCGTATCAATCGCATATGGTTTCAATGGTGCGATAAACTAAAATTATCTCATCAACAAAACAAGGTCTTTGGAGCAAACCTCTCCAAAGACCTTTTCTATTTCTATTATCAACCCTTGCGTCTCTTCTTATTGAAACCGCCGGAGGAATGTCTCTTATCGTGACTGCTGTGACCTCTTCTGTCAAAGCTCTTTCCATTTCCTCTGCGGTCATGACCTCTGTCACGTCCGCCGTCACGGTAACTTCTCTGTCTGTCACCGCCGGAGAAACGATCTTCCTTGCCGCCACGCTCCTCATGGATCTTCACGGAAACCTTGTGACCGTTTATCTTCTCCTGCTGCATAGCGTCCAGAATGAAGTCAGCCTCATCCTTGGGAACTTCAACAGTAGTGAACTTGTCATAGATGTCGATCTTGCCGAAATCGCTTCCGGCAAGACCGGTTGCATCCACCAGCGCACCCAGGATAAAGTTGGGTGCCATACGTTCCTTGCGTCCCACGTTGATATGTACACGCACGGTATTGCGTACTTCCTGTTTCTTTCCGGTTTTCCGTGTGATCGGACGGGGAACATCGAACAGGGGGAGTGTTTTCATGGTATCTGCAACCTGCTTGTGGAGAATTGCGCTGAGCAGTTCCTCCGCAGAAAGACCGGTTTCCAGAAGGCTCTGTGCCAGTGCCTTTGCATCCTCGGAGATTTCACTGGTACAGCTTTCCAGAATGGCTTCCTTCATGCTGTTCATGGCGTTTGCCTTGATTTCAGAAGCGGTGGGAATTGCAGCTTCTGTGATATTTGCCTTGGTGTAGCGTGCAATATCACGCAGTTCGTATTCCTGCTTTCTGCCGCTGACAATGCTGTAGGCTGCGCCTGTCTTTCCGGCACGGCCGGTACGTCCGATGCGGTGGATGTAGTATTCCTGATCCTGGGGCAGATCGTAG
>JAFURN010000071.1 GCA_017480865.1 Ruminococcus sp.
GGGAAAATGGTACGCCTGGACTGCGCTGGCCCGGAGGCTGCTTTGCAGAGGAATATCACTGGAAGGACGGCGTATGCAAGGAACGCAAGCCCATCCTCAATACCAACTGGGGCTGCGTTGTGGAAGACAACAGCTTTGGTACGAATGAATTTTTCGATTTATGCGAGGAACTGGATTGTGAACCGTATCTCGCAGGAAACCTGGGCAGCGGTACAGTACGTGAACTGGCAGAGTGGCTGGAGTACATCACGCATGATGGAAATGCACCTGCGGCTCTGGAACGTAAAGCCAACGGCAGAGAAAAGCCATGGCGGCTGAAGTATCTCGGTATCGGCAATGAAAACTGGGGCGGCGGCGGTAACATGCGCCCCGAAGCATATGCAGACGAATACCGCCGGTATGAGACGTTTGCCAAAAACTTCAGCACACCGGATATGATCAAAGTAGCATGCGGTCCCAACGCCAATGACTACCACTGGACAGAGGTTATCATGCAGAACCTCAAGCCCTGGCATACCGGTGCAATCTCGCTCCACTACTACACCCTTCCTACCGGAAAATGGGAGAAAAAGGGCGATGCAGTCACCTTTGATGAGGAGGAATATTACCGCACAATTTCAGGTGCACTTTTCATGGATGAACTGATCGAAAAGCATACTGCCATCATGAATCGGTATGATCCTGAGGGAAAAATCAAACTGATCGTGGACGAGTGGGGCTGCTGGTACGATGTTGAAGAGGGGACGGATCCCGGCTTCCTTTATCAGCAGAACACCATGCGTGATGCCATTACAGCAGCAATCAATCTGAACCTGTTCAACCTACATTCCGACCGTGTGATGATGGCAAATCTGGCGCAGGTGATGAATGTACTGCAAGCGGTTCTCCTCAGCGATGGAGTGCATCTTGTAAAAACGCCTACCTGGCAGATCTTCAAGCTGTTTCTTCCCCATCACGGCGCTGAACTGATACGGACGAGCCTTGCCGCACCCACGCTGGATAAGTACGGCTGCAGCTTTCCTATGCTGAGTTATTCCCTGTCCAGAAAAGGAGATACATATTTTCTCACAGTATCCAACTGCTCTCTGGATGAAGCATGCACGCTGCTCCTTGATCCTGAGATTGGCTGTATAACAGAAGCTTCAGCGCAGATTGTAACTGCAGAGATTCACGCATACAACGATTTTGACGGCAGCACGCCAGTTGCCATTGCTGACTACAGTGACATTGAAATTCAGGACGGCAAGCTTCTGGTAAAGCTTCCTGCCCGTTCTGTAACTGCTGTGACCTTCCGGTGATCGCTTTCCACATTCTGCACTGGTATTGTTGAAACGTAAAATAGTTCTGTTTCAAAAGTTGAGGGTATAAATTGTAGTTTGCAGCTGGCTCCAGCTGCAAACTACAATTTTCCGCAACAATTCGAATAAACCTGAAAAAAGAGGGCTGTTGCACTAAAATCTGCAGCAGCCCTTTTGAATGATTTCTTATAGTGTCATCTGCCCCACATCCGGCAATTCCTTTGCAAGTCCGCCTGCTGCGGGAATGGTCTTCACCCGATATTTTTTCAGGATCTCCGCCTGTTCTGCCGTAACAATGACCGCTTCGGTTATCGTCTGCTTCGCCTTCAGCGTCATGACCTGTACACCCTGAGAATCCCGTGCAGCCTTTGCCGCTACCAGAGATGTATCAAACAGCACCGCACGATTTCCGCTGGAACGTACCAGAACCGTACTCTCTTCCGGAAGCACAAGAACAGCAACCAGCGGCGACTTGTCACTGAACGCCTTGGACAGACGCTTACGGTTGGTTTTCGTTTCATAAGCATTCATAGCGATCTTAGCCGCCTTACCATTTTCATAGACAAAAAGCAGTTGTCCGCTGTAATCCTGCGTTACCAGCATGTCCGCCACAAACTCCCCTTCGTCAAAGCCCAGCTTTGCGGGGATATAATCACCCAGCACACTTGCCTTGCATACCTCGAAAGCACTTGCCTTCGTCTTATATGCCTGCTGACGGTTAGTAAGGAATATCAGTTCCGCACGGTTTGTAGTCTCAATATGATGACGGATCTCATCATTCTCCTTCAGCTTCTGCTCTGCATTCATACGCAGGGAAGCCGGCGTGATCTTCTTGAAATAGCCGCTCTCCGACAGGAACAAGTGCATGGGGTCATCTGCAACCTCCACATCCGTATCTACATCTGCAATTTCATCCGCATGGAAGAACAGCGTCTTTCTCGGCTGACCGTATTTTTTTGCGGTATCCTTCAGTTCCTTTGCAATGATACTGCGGATCTTTCGCGGACTGTTCAGCGTCTCCTCCATATCCGCAATCTCCTCACGCAGAGAGCCGATCTCCTTGGTCCGGTTGAGGATATACTCACGGTTCAGATGTCTGAGCTTGATTTCTGCTACATATTCCGCCTGAATCTCATCTATGCCAAAGCCAGTCATCAGGTTCGGCACCACATTGATTTCCTCTTCCGTCTCACGGACAATACGGATCGCCTTATCAATGTCAATGAGAATCTTTTCCAGACCCTCCAGCAAATGCAGCTTCTCACGCTTCTTCTTCAGATCATAGAATACACGCCGTTTTACACATTCTTCACGGAAGGCGATCCATTCTGTAAGAATCTCACGTACACCCATGACCTTCGGCGTCCCGGCAATCAGAATGTTGAAATTGCAGGAATAGCTGTCCATGAGCGGAGTCAGCTTAAACAGCTTCTGCATGACCTTTTCAGGGTCAGCACCCCGCTTGAGATCTACGGCGATTTTCAGACCGCCCAGATCTGTTTCATCACGCACATAAGAGATCTCACGGAGTTTGCCGCTTTTAATATGCTCAATGATCTTGTCGATAATCGCTTCTACTGTTGTGCTGTAGGGAATCTCGGTGATTTCAATGCATCCGCCCGATTTGTCATAGTTCCACTTTGCCCGTACCTTGATGCTGCCGCGTCCGGTATCGATCACCTTCCGCAGTTCGCTCTCATCCATAAGCAAAAAACCGCCGCCAGGAAAATCGGGTCCCTTGAGGGTAGACAAAATGTCATGCTCCGGATTCTTCATGAGCGCAATGGTCGTTTCACAGACCTCACTCAGATTAAAAGGGCAGACCGCACTTGCCATAGATACAGCAATGCCCACGTTCGCATTCACCAGCACCGAAGGGAAAGTTGCAGGAAACAGCGAAGGCTCCATCATGGTGTTGTCGTAGTTGGGGACAAAATCCACCGTTTCCTTGTCGATATCACGAAAGAGTTCCTGACAGATCGGCTCCAGCTTGACCTCTGTATAACGGCTTGCCGCATA
>JAFURN010000072.1 GCA_017480865.1 Ruminococcus sp.
CCGGAAAAGCCAGCCAAAAAGCGGACATGTCTGCTTCCACAGGCTCTCCACCTGTCTATCTCTCGTAAAATAAGCTTATCTCTCTCCGTTAATCTCACCTGTTCCACAACCTATAAAAAATAATATAAAAATAGAAATAAAAATATATACCCCTGAACTCTGCAAGTATGTTGTAAGTCAAATATGATTTATCATATGTATTGCACGTTGTTTGTGTGGGGTCTCGTATGAAATAGGAGACCCCACGCAAACAATGGGCGATTGATTTACGGCGTATTTGCAGAGTTTTCCCATTTTGGGGTATATATTTTTATTTCTATTCGGTGTCTTTTGTGGTTAGAACACTTTTGTTATGGGTTGGTGGAACGGGGAGAAAAGGAAAAAGCACAGCAATAAAGAATACTTTTGCTGTGCTTTGAACATGTTCTATTGAAAATGGATAAGTTATAGGATGCTGATTTTCTTGTATTTTTCTTCCAAATACCATCCTATGTATAAGTGTTGACTGTAAGCTATAAAAATGCATTCTTTCAGCAACCACCAATAAGAGTGATTTCTTACCGAACGCACAGTCCTGCATTCATTCAGCAACCAAGCATAGTTTGATATTTGGATTTATACGCCTTGCATCCTATCAGCAACCATCCATAGCATACGGATAATGTGAAAGCTGTTTCTGCATTCTGTCAGCAACCAACCACATGGTCAGTGCCTGTTTTCCGCAGGAGCCTGCGCACTGAAAGCGTCTGTCCAGCTGGAAGGCAACTCTCGGCAGATAGCCGAAATCTTCAAGAAACGTAAATAAGGGAAAGAAGATCGCCATAGGCGGCAGCATAACTGCGATCACCCAGGTAAGTACGTTGTACACACCATCCAGAAGGACGCCTGTGAACCATGGAGGCGCATTCGTCATCAGACGGCGGAGAATATCCCCCAGAGCAGTAAAGCCCGTCTGAAGCCATTGAGAGGGATAATTCGCCCCGATTATGGTGATCCAGAGAATGACGCCCAGCAGCAGGAGCATAATGGGAATGCCCGTATATTTCCCCAGAAGAATACGGTCGATCTTCCGGTCACGGACATAGCTGTCCTCAGGCTTTTCTACTGCCGTCCGGCAGATCGCCTCTACACGGCGTATCACTTCTGTCAGCGCAGCCTCATCCTTCTCCCCGGTGCATACGATGGATTCCCCTTCCTGCACTGCAGCCTGCTCCGTCAGAAGCTGCATCAGACGTGTGCCGAATGCATCCAGTCCCCTTTTGCTTCGGGCGGTCACGCCTGCAACTGGGACTCCAAGCTGTTCCTCCAGCTTTGAAAAATCAATGGAAATCCCGCGCTTTTCCGCTTCATCCAGGAGATTGACACACACAAGCACCGGTCTGCCGGTTTCTATGATCTGCAAGGCGAGGATCAGATTCCGCTCCAGACAGGATGCGTCACAGATCACAGCTACAGCATCCGGCTTTTCCTGACAGATAAATTCCCGTGCAGTCTGCTCCTCTGCTCCGCCGGACCAGAGGGAATAGGTTCCCGGCAGATCCACAAGAAGGATCTCCTCACCCTCACAGATATATCGTCCTGCGGCATTCTGTACGGTTTTTCCTGCCCAGTTTCCTGTATGCTGATGCATCCCGGTCAATGCATTGAATAATGTAGATTTCCCCACATTCGGATTTCCGGCAAGGGCAACTGTATACATCTCCCCTGCTTCTGGGTTCAGTGGCTTCATACAAATAAAACCTCCCGCCTTCTCTGAAATTTCTACAGCTTATGCACATGGCTGCTGAGAATATTCCGAAGGGGGAGGTCTGTTATCATTGTATGGTTCGTTATACGGCGAAATCGCGCCAGATAATATATGTCAGGTAGACCGCATAGAGCAGCAGGTAGATAATACCCCAGCCTCTGCCGATCTTCTTGCCGGCTGCGGAGATGTAGCACACAACAGATGCACCCAGTACCACAAAGCCATCGACCATGCTGTCCATGGTTACAGGGAACGGCGCAATGACCATGCTCACACCCAGAATCATCAGGACATTGAACAGGTTGGAGCCGACTACATTGCCAAGTGCCAGATCGCTGTTGCCCTTACGCGCAGCAACAACGGAGGTGATCAGTTCCGGCAGTGAAGTGCCCAGCGCAACGATGGTCAGACCGATCAGACTGTCACTGATGCCGATGCCCTGTGCAATATACTTTGCGCAGTGTACCGCAAGCTGTCCGCCGGCGATGACGACTGCAAGACCGCCTGCCGCAAAAAGAATGCTCTTCGGTACCGACATCGGCTTCTCTGCCGGCTCATTCTTCTGCTGGCTCAGCTTTCTGCTCTTCAGTGCGTCACGGACGGTCCACACCATATAGAAGATGAAGATCGCCATGATGATCAGACCTGCCCAGCGTGTACCCTGCATATCAAATACCCAGAACAGGATGGGCATGATCACTGCGGACACGATCAGCATGGGGAAATCCTTCTTCAGCAGGGACTTGTCCACGGTAATCGGAACAATTACGGCACTGAGACCCAGAATGATCAGGATATTCAGAATATTGGAGCCGAAGATATTGCCCACAGTGATACCGGCATTGGTCGGGTCGTTGATGGCACTGGAAATGCTGACAGCCGCTTCCGGTGCACTGGTTCCCATTGCCACAATGGTCAATCCGATAATCAGATCCGGTACACGAAGCAGACGTGCAATTGAAACACATCCGTCTACGAAAAAGTCTGCACCCTTTACCAGCAGCAAAAAGCTGATCACGAGTCCTGCTGCCGCAAGCAGCATATAAAGAATCATCATATTTTTTATTTTCTCCTTTTTATATGTGATACAAACGCCGTCCGTTCTCCAGTGTCAGACGCAGCACCTCTTCTGTATCCAGTCCCATGACCTGCGCCGCAGCCTCTGCTGTATGAATGATCATACTGCTGTCACAGCGTTTTCCGCGGTAGGGTACCGGTGCCATATAGGGACAGTCCGTTTCCAGGACCAGCTTATCCTTCGGAATGACCTCCAGCGCACGAAGTGCCTTCTTTGCATTTTTGAAGGTCAGCACACCCGTAAAGCCGATGTACATTCCCAGGGCGATCACTTCCTTTGCCGTTTCCGCACTGCCGCTGAAGCAGTGCATCACACCCTCGGGGCGGAATTCCCGCAGAATCTCCATACAGTCCGCAGTCGCATCCCTGGAATGCACGATCACGGGCAGTGAAAGCTCCTTTGCAAGCTGCAGCTGCATACGAAACAGAGCGATCTGTGCATTCCTGTCATAGCCCTCGTAGTGGTAGTCAAGACCGATCTCACCAATGGCACGGACCTTTTTGTGCTGTGCAAGCACCCTCAGCCGGTCCGGAGCATCTTCGGGAATCCCTTCGGAAATATTCTCCGGATGAATTCCTGCAGAAGCATACAGATAGTCATACTTATCCGCAAGCTGCTGAATGGCAAGAGCATCCTGCAAATCGGTACATGCCTGCATCACAAGGGCAACATTCTTTTCCGGGAGGGATGCAAGAAGCGCATCCCTGTCCGCATCGAATGCGCTGTCGGTGTAATGGGCGTGGGTATCAAAAATTTTATTCATATGGTCTCCTGATAATATTCCTGATTACTGACAAATTATCGGGCGGCCAATGGTCGCCCCTACGATTATGATCAAAGCTTACATAAAATATGTAGGGGCGATCATTGATCGCCCGCACATAAATTCTGTTGTATTTTATTCAGCAGAAGCCGCCGCTTCTTCATTTACCTCGTCAACAAAGTTCTGGATCTGTGCATCGATCGCATTTACAGATTCTGCCCACGGAATGCCGTGTGCGGTTGCACGGATGCCGTTTACACTGCTGTCCAGAACATCAGTAATATCGGAGGATACACCAATGTAGAAGTCGAAGGTCGGATTTTCCAATGCCATCTCATTCATGGTGTTTGCCATTTCGATCATTTCATCGGTCCAGCCGTAGTCATCCTTGATCTTCTGGTTGTCAAGCTCACGAACATCCTCGTTCATCTTTGAGAAACGCAGGCAGTCGAGATACTTTGCAACACCCTCGGGATTATGGCCGCCCTTAACGAACAGGTAAGCATTCATCTTGCCTGCTACATAGTGCACATCGGATTCGGGATCCTTGGGCATGGGAACAAACATCATATCCTCACCGAAGGTTGCCTTCCAGTTTTCTGTGATCGCCCATGTGCCGCAGGGATGGAACAGAAGCTTGCCTTCACCGATGTAGTTCGGGTTGGAACTCCAGCCGTAGTCACCGTTACCCAGTGCGATATAATCCTTGGTATACAGATCATAGATCCAATCCTGAACACGCTCCAGAGAAGGATCACGCAGGTTGTTTACCAGAACGCCGTCATCCAGACCAATGTAAGGCACACCAGTTGTCTGGGACAGACCGATCTCATAGTACCAGCTGTCAATGCCGTACTTCTGCTCGGAAGAATCACAGAATTCCTCCAGCATTTCCTCAAAAGCATCCCAGTCCCATTCGCCTTCTGCAAACAATTCTGCCGGGTCTTCAAGACCTGCTTCTTCAATCGTCTTTCTGTTATAAATGCAGGCGCAGTTATCGCCTGTAATATCTGTAACAGCAAGATAATGCTTACCCTGCCATGCAATACCTTCATTCGCTTCCTTTACATCCGCCCAGAGTTCAGATTCCAGATCAATATAGCCATCATACGGAACGAACATACCGCGCAGTGCGCCCTTGGGGAATGCGTCACCGTCGCCGCCGAAGAAGAAGTCAATGCCTTCATCACTGTTGATCGCATTTGCAAGATCGTCGTAACGTGTATTGTGGTTTACCTGGTACCACTCAATAACACCGCCGTACTTTTCCTGGAAAATAGCCAGATCCAGCGGTGTACTCTTACCGCCTTCACCGGACGGATTGATATCCCACGGAGACATCCACTTGATGGTCTTGTTTTCCAGCTCGCCGGTAAGATTCGGGTCATTTACTGCAAGGTCAATAATCTGCTGACGGAGGTCGGTAGAAATATCCTTCATGGATACCTCTTCTTCTGCTTCGCCGCAGGCAAACATGGATACAGACATTGCTGCAACCAGAAGGCTGCTCAGAACAGCTTTCATAAACTTCATATGTAATACTCCTTTTCCAGATTTGCAGCATTTTGGTCATCTGCTGCATCTTAAAGCATATGTAATATTATAACACAATTCCCGCCTCATTGCAAGACGCAGATTGCACAAAGAACAGAGGATGCTTTTAGCACATTAAAACAGAGGCGGACAACATATCCCTCTATCTGGGCAATATTCTCCTGCCGCACAAAAAATTTTGAGTTCCGTCTGTTTATTTACGCAGAATCACTTGACAATAGGGTGAAAAAAGTGTACAATAAAAGGGCTGTATAAAAATTACAAGATATGCAATCTGTCACGTGATGCGGTTTCATGGGCGATTGTTTCTATGCAAAGCAGTATGTGCAGCTACTTGATTCATATTACTGTCCCTGAAAACAGGGATTTCCCGGCAGAAATGCCTCATATTTCAGATCCGTATGCAGCCCGGTGCTGTGTGCAGTTTCATAAAAGGTACGGAACAGACAGAAATACTGCTGTGCGGCAGTATGCGTTGTCCTACATGAAATAAAATGAATAAATGAATATAAGAATAGCGGCACATACCGCCGAAATGCTTGTACGAGAATATACGAAGCAAAATTATAAGGAGGTTGTGCACACATGGAATTATGGATTACGATTGTAATCGCTGTAGCTGCGCTTGCAGCCGGCTGCGTGATCGGCGCCTTTCTCATGAAATCCAGCGCTTATAAAAAGGGCGTAGAGGCAGGTGTTGAGCAGCGTAAGCAGCAGGCAGAAGCAGCCATTGGTTCTGCGGAGAAGGAAGCCAAGCGCATTCTTTCTGACGCAAAGAAGGACGCTGAAAATAAGAAGAAAAGCGCACTGATCGAAGCAAAGGACGAAATTCACAAGCTGCGTTCTGAAGCGGACAAGGAGATCAAGGAACGCCGTTCTGAGATCGGACGTCAGGAAAGACGCATCCAGCAGAAGGAAGAAACACTGGACAAGAAAACCGATAATCTGGAGCGCAAAGAGGAAAAGCTTCAGAACAAGCTGAAGGCAGCGGAAGAAAAGCTGGCGGAAGCGGAAGAAATCAAGCGTGACCAGCTGAACGTTCTGGAACGCATTTCAGAATTCTCCCGTGAACAGGCAAAGGAATACATTCTGAGCACGCTGGAAAATGAACTGGTACACGAAAAGGCGGTCAAAATCACTGCTTATGAGCAGATGCTCCGTGATGAGTGCGAGGAAAAGGCACGCAGCTATGTATCCCTGGCAATTGCCAAGTGCGCTGCGGACCAGGTATCCGAGACTGCTGTTTCTGTTGTTGCTCTGCCCAACGACGAAATGAAGGGCAGAATCATCGGCCGTGAAGGCAGAAACATCCGCACACTGGAAACACTGACCGGTGTTGACCTGATCATTGATGATACACCGGAAGCGATTACGCTCTCCTGCTTCGACCACGTTCGCCGTGAAATCGCACGTATTGCACTGGAGAAGCTGATTTCCGACGGCAGAATTCATCCCACCAAGATCGAAGAGATGGTGGAGAAGGCAAAGCGTGAGGTTGAGCACCGCATCCGTCAGGAGGGTGAACGTGCGATCCTGGAAACCAACGTACATGGCATCAACAATGAACTGGCAAAGCTGCTGGGCCGCCTGTACTACCGTACCAGCTATCGTCAGAATGTATTGAACCATTCTATCGAGGTAGCAAAGCTGGCAGGCATCCTGGCATCTGAACTGGGTGTAGATGCAAATCTGGCACGCCGTGCCGGTCTGCTCCATGACATCGGTAAGGCACTGACTGCCGAAATTGAAGGCTCTCATGTACAGATCGGTGTGGATGTATGTAAGAAGTACAACGAAAGCGCTGAGGTCATTCACGCAGTTGAGGCACATCACAACGATGTTGAGCCGAAAACTGCTATTGCATGTATCGTTCAGGCTGCGGACGCAATTTCCGCTGCAAGACCGGCTGCAAGAAGCGAGAACTATGAGAACTACATCAAGCGTCTCCAGAAGCTGGAAAGCATCTGTGCATCCTATGAGGGTGTTGAGAAGTGCTATGCGCTTCAGGCTGGCCGTGAGATCCGTATCATGGTAGTGCCGGAGGCGATCAACGATGAAAAGATGGTTCTGGTGGCTCGTCAGATCGCAAAGCAGATCGAAGCTGAGATGGATTATCCGGGTCAGATCAAGATCAACCTGATTCGTGAAAGCCGTGTTGTTGACTACGCAAAGTAATCAGCGCACCCCAAAAACTGAACTGTAAACACAGCAAGCCCTTCCCACAAGGAAGGGCTTGTTTAAATTGTGGATAAGCCCACATTTTGAAACAGAATAGCGGGACGTCGTAGGCGCCGTCCTCTACAGATTCTCCAACATTTAAAACAGAACCAACTAAAACAGGGCTGATGTACCTTTGAACCGGTGCATCAGCCCTGTTTTTCACGAAATCCATCCTGCCTTTACGCTTCCGCAGAATCCTCTGCTTCACCGGATCCCTTTTTCTCCGCAGCCTCTTCTGCCGGCTCTGCGGTATCTGTCTGTTTTCTCATAAACCTGTCAAGAATCCGCTCTCTCAGCTTCGGACAGCCCAGCCATACTGCCAGAAGCAGTCCGCCGATGCTGATGCACAGACCCACACCCAGACCCGGTACGGAATATTCATACCGCAGTGTATGTGTACCCGCCGGAACAGATACCGCAATCAAGGCATCCCCCACAAGGAAAATCGGAACCTCCGCATCATCACAGTAAACCTTCCAGCCGCCGTCCTGGGGGATCGTTGCCATAACAAGCCCCTGTTCTGCCATGGTAATGGTACCGGTAAGCTTTGTATTCTCAAAATGCTCCACCAAAAGTTGCTGGGAGGCAAGCTTTTCCTGTACCGTCTGCCAGAGTGCATCATCCATCCGGTAAAGATTCAGACCGCAGCAGCCCAGCTGCACGTTTTCAATGACAACATCAATAGTGATCACATCCCCGGCATTGAAATATCCCAGGCTGCAGAATCTCTCGTTTCCTACAGACACATCCCTTGTGCTGGCAGGTGTTGTCACCGTAATGGTTCCGGCTCTGTAGTTATGCTCCAGAAGAATCGTACCCGGCTCCTGGCAGACATAGGTATAATAAAATTTTGCCGTTGTCTGACCATCATGAAGAAGGAAATAGTTTTCCTCCCAGTTGGCACTCTCCTGAAGCGTAAGGTTTTCATAGTAGAAAGACTCTGTTTCCATCTGGCGGAAGATTTCCACCGGTTCTCCGTACAAGGCGCTGAGAAATTCATTCTGATTCCGGAGACTGCGCACTTCCTCCTTCGGTTCCCAGTTCAAGGCTCCGGGAGATACTGCATATGCAGCAGACAGGGCGTAAGGATTTTCCCAGACTGCATAATTTTCATTCCCGCCTGCCTGCACCACCCACGGAACCTGCGTATTCATATAAAAACTTGTATCATAATAGTAGCGGATGCCGAAGAGACTATCCTGTATGGGAGAGCCGGCATTATAAATGCTGCTGACATTTTCCGCATAGACACGATTGCCCAGTGTACGCATCACACTGTAGACAGCCCCGTTCATGGTAGAGGAATAGTGGCTCATACCGGAATAATCCCCCATCATAGAAGGGTTAAAGGTAAAGCCATGGTACATGGCACCCCGATAGAATGTATCTGCATCGTTCTTCCATTCCTCACCGATATCATTGAGATTCTGGGCAGCTGCTGCATAGCCGGGAAGCTCTGTTGTTGTCATGCCGCCTGTTTCCCTAACTGCGGACTGCACAAAGCTGTAGCCTCGGTCAAAAACCTGCACCCCTGCAAGCAGGACAGTGCAGCAAACGATCACGATCTGCATTTTCTTTGCGCTCCGGCGAAGCTGTGCCGGCTCTGCACCTGCACGGATCCCCTGACAGATCGCCTTTGTCTTTTTCTGCATGCAGACAGACACTGCCATCAGCAGCACAGCGGCTACAAGCAGCAGGATCAGATACAGAACCGGGAGTTCTGCCTCCGGCTGTGTACCCAGACCGCAGCATGTAACAAACAGAACGGCTGCACCTGCGATCAGACCCATGAGCATCCGCACCGGATCGAGTCCTTTCAGACGGGAAAGTCCGGTACAGCAAAGCTGCACAAGGAACAGGGACAGCAGGAATGTCCAGCGTCCCGGAAGCTGGTTGGGAAAATGAAAGCCGTGCCAGATATAACTCAGTACATTGGCATTCATGGAAACAAACAGGAACACCAGCATCACACCGCTGCCGATACGTTCTGCGGTGCTGATCTTCTTATTGAAGAAATACAGGGGGATCATCAGGAACACCAGCGTTCCCACTGCAAGATTGGCTCCCTCATACTCCAGATACAGACGCTGTTCCGGGAGAAGGCACTGAAGGTAGGCGGTAATATTGCCGTACCAGGCAAAGCCTTCGGGGGCGGTGGCTTCTGAGGCGATGGTATTTCCGACCGCCATAGCAACCGGAATCAGCACAAATGCAGATACAGCTGCTGCCAGAACGGAGAAGCCTGCAAAGCGCAGAAAGCTTCCGGCATACGCCTTCCTGCCCTGAATCCGGAGTTTCTTTTCCGGAGTCAGGCTGAATTCCAGCTGAGACGGGCTCATACAGATATAATATACCGCGAGGAAAATACAGAGTGCAAAGCCGATGTAAAAGCTGGAGATCATCGTCAGGGCGAGCATACCCATGTAGAGCAGCGGCTTTTTCTCATGGATAAGCCGTTCCAGTCCCAGCAGTACGAGAGGGGCATAAATCAGGGCATCTGTCCACATTGGCTGAGAGAGATACGCCAGCATATAGGCACACAATCCATATACGACAGCACCGCTGATGAAAAGGGGCGAGTGCTTTTTCAGCTTATGGGTAAGGAATACGAGGCAGGTTACTGCGCTGCATCCCAGCTTGACAAGGCAGATCCAGTTAAGAGCAGTAACCATGCCTGCTGTTGAAAAAAAGGGCAGGATCAGCAGGAAAATGCTGTTGCAGTAGTAGGCATTGGCAGCCCAGCTGTTATAGCCGAACGCACCGTTCCAGGAGTAGAGAAACTCCGACAGGGAATCTGCGGTAGCATTCTGTTCGTACATGGGGAAATACTGACCCCACATATCCATACAAAGCACAGACTGATCTCCGAAGGGAGCGAGTCCTTTGGCAGCATACAGCACAAGTCCGGCTGCAATAGCAAGTATAAAAGCAAGCCCGTAATAGGCAGCGATTCTGCCCAGGGGCATCAGGGTATCTTTTTTCAGCTTCATCATATTCTTTTCCTTCCTGTTACCGCCCTGTCCCTCAGGGCATATACGTTTATTATATAGGAATCGGAAGGGATTGTCAATGTCAAGCGTCAGAAAAATCAAATTTCCGCCGAAGGCGGTCAGAAAAGTTTTTTTGCGCAGCTTTTTTCTCAAAAAAAGCTGCTGGGGTCCAGGGGCAACGCCCTGGGTCGCCGTCCGCAGACGGCGAAATGCCCGGGTTGCAGCACGAGCATTTTAAGCCGAACAAACAAACCAAATTCCGCATTCAAAAAATCCTTCCCATGCAGTGAAACCGTAACAAGGAAACCTTGTTGCAGCATGAAGAAAAGAAAATATGCGGAATTTGAAACATAGCAGGAGAGAAGCACGAAGTGCAAGAATCC
>JAFURN010000002.1 GCA_017480865.1 Ruminococcus sp.
CGGTACGCGCCTTGGTCCACACAAGGATAATCAGTTTAAGGGTTACAGCCAGAGTCTGAATGTCTGTATAACATCCTGATTCTTAGATTCACTTTACTCGTGCCGTCCGCAAAAATTGGTCGCTTCGCTCCCTCTTTTGCTATGTTTCAAATTCCGCATATGATCTTTTTTGCGTGCTGCAACAAGGCTTTCTTGGATTGGCTTAACCGTATGGGAAAGTTTTTTTGAATGCGGAATTTGGTTTGTTTGTTCGGTGAAAAAGCACGTATTTAAAAGCCGGGTGTTTCGCTCTCTGCGGAGAGCGACCAGGGCTGCCCGCCCTGGACCCGGCAAGCTGGCGCCAGCTTGACCGCCTTTCTGCCTTCGGCAGTCCGTGCGATAAACTACAATTTACCCCAACATCTGAAAGACAACCTATACAACAAAAAGAGCCACAGTAACCTGTGACTCTTTTAAAGTACCAAAAAGGAATTATTCCTTTACACCGCCGAGTGCTACGCCGCCAACGATAAACTTGGACAGGCAGAGGTAAATCACTACAATCGGAATAATGGACAGAGCAACTGCTGCATACTGCGCACCAGCATCCGGATGCTTATCCTGACCCAGTACATTCTGAATCATGATCGGCATGGTGTAACGATCCATATCACTCAGGATGATCATGTTCTGTGTGTAGTAGTTGTTCCAGTTTGCTACGAATGCAAAGATTGCCTGTACTGCAATCGCCGGCTTACACATCGGGATTGCAATGGACAGGAAGGTACGGAATTCGCCGCAGCCGTCAATTCTTGCAGCTTCCACGATATCCAGCGGGAAAGAAGACTTCATGTACTGACGCATGTAGAATACGACAGCCGGAGCCGCAATCGCCGGAAGAATCAGCGGAATGTAGGAATTCGCAAGACCCAGAGTACCAACCATGAACTGTACAAAACCGGTGGATGTTACCTGTACCGGAATCATCATTACAGCCAGAATAACAGTGTACGCTGTGTCACGAGCCTTGAAATTGTATACAGTCAGACCATATGCAGTCATTGCAGAGAAGAATACAGTCAGAACTGTGGAGCAGCCTGCGATAATCAAGCTGTTCAAGTAACCTGTCCAAACATTGAAATCAGCGAACTGCGCCATGTCACCTTCAGAGATGTTGTAGTAGTTCACAGCGAAATCACCGCCGGGCAGGAAGTTAATCGGAGTGGTACTCAGATGGAAACGGTCATGAGTTGCATTACAAATCATGATCCACAGCGGTACCAGACAGATTGCTGCCAGAATCAGACAAACGATAAAGCAGCCGATAGACTTAATACGCTGAATCAGCATATAATTGTCCTTAACGCCTACATTTTCCATTAGTCAATACCTCCCATCTTTGCAAGCTTCTGCTGTTTCTTGTATTCCTTAACCAGTGCCTTGCGCTCAGCCTTCTTACGAGCCTCGTCCTGGTCACGGTTCATACGGAATACGAAGATACCCAGAATTGCTGTTACTACGAACAGCATGATGGAAGCAGCACCGGCAATACCGTACTGCGGGCTATGTACGTTGTTACCTACACGGAACTGCTCGTAAATGAATACAGCTACTGTACGCAGGTGATCCTTGATGTCGCCCTGTGCTGTGTGATACAGGAACGGGATATCGAACATCTGGAGACCACCGATCATGGAAGTGATCAGTGTATAAACAACCATCGGCTTCAGCAGCGGCAGAGTGATCTTTCTCAGAACCTGACCGCTGGATGCACCATCGATATTTGCAGCTTCGAACAGAGACGGATTGATACCCAGAATACCGGACATCATCATGATCATGGTATTACCAAACCACATCCATGTCTGAATGAACATTACAATACCGCGGCTCCATGTCGGATCGTTTTCAAACTTGATTGTTTCATTGCCCAGACTCTGCAGAATTGTGTTTACCGCACTCATCTGGCTGTTGGAAATAAAGCGCATGAACAGAGCAGCTACGGATACAGCAGTGATGATGTTCGGCAGGTACATAATTACCTTGAACGCACCCTGACCCGGAATGTGCAGCTTGGAGTCTGTAAACCATACAGCAAGCAGCAGAGACAACAGAATCTGCGGAGCAAAGTTACCAACCCACAGAATTACTGTATTTGCGAATGACTGGAAAAATGTGTCATTCAGTGCTCTTTCTCTACGGCCTTCACCGCCGAACAGCAGAGTCTGGTAGTTTTCAATTGCTACAAATTCACTGGCAGCGTCACCGTTACCATAAAAACTCAGGATGAACGTATTGATCAACGGCCAAATCTGGAAAAATGCGTAAACGATGAAGAACGGGGCGATGAACATGTAGCCATACTTGGCATAACTAATGGACTTAATACGGCTCTGTGCAGTCGATGCCATTTTAGACACACCCTCTCAAAAATTTAGTAAAATAGTAGAAAAAGAAATAGATACAAATATACACCTGCATAGCGAAGTTGCCATGCAGGCTGTATATTGTAACTTTAGAAGTTTAAGTTGTCTGTCAATTACAATTATTCAACTGTAACGTCAGTCAGAGACTCAGACAGCTTGTTCAGGAATTCGTCAACGCAATCCTCTTCAGAAGCGATTGTGCCTTCGCAGTAAGCCTGAACAGCGTTCTGCAGTTCGGTGTTGATAGTAGCGTCGTACTGAGTAGCGATGCTCATATCGATATTTGCAGCAGAGTCAGCCAGAACAGCCAGCTGATCCTGACCACCCAGCAGCGGGTTGCTGTTTGTGCCAGCCTTGATTGTGTTAGCCATAACAACCTTGTTGTTTACAAAGTCAGACTTTGCATCAACGTATGCCTGCATGGAAGTAGAATCTACTGTCATGTAGTAGATGAACTGACCAGCTTCTGTAGCGTTGTCGGTCTTCGGAGATACGCAGATCCATGTACCGCCCCAGAACCAGCCTGTCGGACCGGAAACGATGTTGTACATACCGTATGTAGAGCCTTCTGCACCCTCTTCGCCTTCAGCTGTGGACAGCTGAGAACCAGCACCCAGAGACCATGTCGGGAAGAAGAAGCCGAATGTCTTGTTAGCCTGTGCACCAGCGCTCATACCCTGCGGCAGCCAATCGTCTGTCCACTGAGAAGCAGTGCTGATGTAGCCAGCGTCATAGTTTGTCTTAGCCATGGAGATGAAGTCACCCAGGCAAGCCTTAGAGTTGTCAGCTGTGATTACGCCGTCCTGAACCCAAGCAGATGTTCTGTTACCGTTGGAGTATGCTCTCCATACGCCGCCCAGAGAGTCAGCCATAGCGGTTACGCCCTCAGATGCTTCGTATACAGTAGCAGCTGTTTCCCAGAATGCAGCCCAGTCGCCGATAGCAGCCTGCATATCTTCCGGAGTTGTGATGCCCAGGTACTGTTCAGCCAGGTCAGTTCTGTAAGCGTAACCGCCTGCAGCTACCTGCCATGTAGCGCCCTTCGGACCGCCGTTCTGATCCTTACCCATAGCTCCTGTGTAGTCATATGCATTTGCATACATATCTTCTGTGATACCTACAGCAGACAGCGGAGCAGAATACTCATCGTTGTTCTGGTAAGCCATGTTCCAGTCAGCGTCGCAGAAGAACAGGTCAACGTCATCGTCAGAAGCGAATACCTGTGCATACTTTTCGTTAGCTTCGCCGCCTGCAGTACCTACCTGAGACCAAACCATCTTGGACTTGTCCATGCCAGAAGCGTTAGCTACTACATCATACATGAACTTCAGGTCGTCTTCAGTCCAGCACAGGATTGTCAGAGCGTCGCCGCCGTCACCCAGTGTGCCGTCCGGTGTGCCCAGAGCCGGTACTTCAGCTTCAACAACTTCTTCAGAAACTTCTTCAGAAGCCTCTTCAGATGCTTCCTCAGATGCTTCTTCAGATGCTTCCTCAGAAGCCTCTTCAGATGCTTCCTCGGATACTTCTTCAGCTACAGAGCTGGATTCAGATACGGAAGAAGACTCTTCTTCGCCGCATCCTACGAATGCTGTAGCAGTCATAGCCAGAGCAGCCATGAGAGCCAGTGTCTTTTTCAGATTGTTCATTGGATTTTTCCTCCTTAAATATATATATTATATTATGTAAATAATATAATAGGCTTGTATGCCTTGGGGCTGCATCATTCCTGACGCTGCGCCCAGACATTCCTTTGATAAGCTTAATATACCGCAAATCCCAGCAAAAGTCAATGGGCAAACCCATTCATTCATTATTTTCGGTCGTTATGCACATAATTTGGAGTTTGTTTTTGTGCTTTTAGACGAATAAATCCTTGATTTTCGGGCAAAGGTTACAAAACGGTTAAACGACATTTGGCGATTTTTCAGTACCCGGATACGCCGTTTCCTGACACCTATTTATAAATATATAGAGAAAAGCGGGATATTTTCCGCAAAAAACAAGCAGCGGCAATCGATCACTGCCGCTGCTCACTGTATTTTATTGATTATTCAGCGTCTTCCTGCATTGCATCGATTACGCTGCGCAGAGCCTGTGCGCTCTTCTGGAGTGCTGCCAGCTCTTCTGCGCTCAGCGGAGGTGTTACCTCGCGCTCAACACCGCCTGCACCCACTACGCACGGCAGACTGAGGCATACATCTGTAACGCCCTCATAACGGCTGCCATCCTGGAGTGTGGATACGGTCAGAACTGTCTTTGTGTCACGCAGGATTGCCTCTGCGATCATGCTTACGGACAGAGCGATTGCATAATAGGTTGCGCCCTTGCACTTGATAACCTCAGCACCGGCATCTCTTACCTCCTGAACGATTGCGTCCTTTTCGCCCAGATCGCTCACGCACTTGCAGTAATCCTCAAAAGGCATGCCGCATACGGATGCCAGATTCCACGGAACCATAGAAGAGTCGCCGTGTTCACCGAATACATAAGCGTGTACATTCTTAGAGCTTACCTTTGCATGGTCTGCCAGGCATGCACGCAGACGAGAAGAGTCCAGAACAGTACCGGAACCAATGATCTGGCTCGGCTTCAGACCGGAGATCTTCAGTGCCTCATATGTCAGAACGTCAACCGGATTGCTTACAATAATATAGCATGCATCCGGCGCATACTTTGTAATCTCCGGCATAACAGATGCCATGATCTTCGCATTGATCTTGCACAGATCCAGACGAGTCTGACCCGGCTTTCTCGCAACGCCTACAGTAATAACTACGACATCAGAACCAACAGCATCCGGATAATCGCCATCCTTGATGCTGCATCCCGGGTAGAAAGAATTACCCTGCATGATGTCCATTGCTTCGCCCTTCGCCTTATCCTTATTGATATCAATCAGCAGCATTTCAGAGCAGAGGCCCTTCAGTGCCATGGAAAATGCGATGGAGGCACCTACATTGCCTGCACCCAGAATCGTTACCTTTTTACCCTTTTTTTCTACGCTCACTTTTACGTTTCCTCCTAACACACTGTATCATCTTTAGAGTGGACAATTTTCAAACACTTATGCATCCGGTCTGTAACTTTTCGGATGCTTCGTATCATTGTAATTATACCATATACAGCCAGATTTTGCAAGCACGATTCCTCCGTGTCAGATTTTTTTGTGACATCTGACAGATTCTTCCCAGAAATATATTCAACCTCCACAAATTTCACAACCCCGTTTTCTGTTTCACATGGATTCTATGCTTCACTTTTTGTGGATCCAGGCCTCTTTGTTGTGCAAATCACCCAAAACAAAAAGTTGAATTTCACATATTTTACAGCTTTCCTCCAAAAATGCAAAAAATGGGTTTCCTTTTTTGGAAGGGTGTGTTATAATAAGCGAGAGGTTACAGAAAAATTACAATCGGTTGCAAAATGGTATGACAACGAAACAATCTCAATTCGGACGAAGGGAGCGTGGGAGTTATCCGCAACTGAAATGAAATAACAAGCAAAGTAAAATGCGGTCAAAATCTGAAAGGAATCATTATTTATCATGAAGTCATTGAAACTGAATTTACGAAAAACGCTTTCCATCCTGATTGCTGCTCTGATGCTGCTGACCTCTGGTCTGGCATTGGGACGCAGCAGCACTGCCGAAGCAGACGGTGCTGTACTCCAGCAGTACGATCCGGCATGGGGCTCTTATCCTTACGGCGACGGCAATCTGGGCAACAGCGGCTGCGGCGCGCTTGCCATTGTGAATGCGGTACGTTATCTTACTGGCAATACCATGGACATTTATGCAGTTGCTGACTGGGGCAGCGCAAACGAATATATCTGGGGCGTTGGCTCCAGCTTCAACATCGCACCCAATGCAGCTGCCAAGTTCGGCAGTACATACGGCTTCCAGCTGGATACACACTACGGCTTCAGCAGCTATGTAGGCGACTGTTATCCGGGAAGTGAGGAAGCCTATCAGGCAGCATGGAACACGCTGGTCACTAAGCTTTCCGCTGGTGAAGTTGCAGTTGGTCTTGTACATAATCATTTTATTTCAATCGTTGATTACGACAGTTCCACAGGCAAGGTCCTGGTTTACGACCCGGGTGCAGGCTCCAACCGTCAGACAACCACTGCCGGCGACTGGAAGTCCTATGATGAACTGAACTACTGGTCTGAGGATGGTACTGTTTACCTGAAGCTTCGCGGCTATCTGACCTTCTATTTTGCAACAGGTGTGACAGTAGCTCCGGAATCCACCGGAACAATCCCCTCCTTCAGCGGAACTGAGGAGGCTGCCGGAACCTATATCGTAAACACTGATGGTTCTGCACTGAATATGCGCAATGCTGCAAGCACATCCGGTTCTGTAATTGCACAGATCCCCAGCGGTGCAGAGGTGCAGGTGCTGGAATCCGATGGTACATGGGCAAGTGTAACATGGAGCGGCATCAACGGCTATTGCAGCATGGAATATCTGACACGTGCAGCTGAAACAACGACCACTACAGAAGCTGCAACAGAAACAACAACTGCTGCAGCGACGACTGCTGACATCTTCTCCGAGGCGGAAGCTGGTACCTATATCGTATCTGCAAGCGGCTCCTATCTGAATATGCGTGAGGATGCCAGCATGACTGCGGATGTTGTTACCACGATCCCGGACGGTACGGCTGTAACGGTAACTGCGGTAAGCAGCAGCTGGGCGGCTGTCACCTGGAACGGAAACAGCGGATATTGCAGCATTGACTATCTCAAGAAGGCTGCTGAAACAACAACCTCTGCGGAGGTAACGACCACCGAGGAGACAACAACGACGACAACAGAAGCAACCACGACCTCTGAGGAAACAACAACAACGACAACAGAAGCAACCACGACCTCTGAGGAGACAACAACAACAACAACGACGACAACACCTGCTGCAACGGAATCTCCGGCAGAGACAACCTCTGAAATTGTAACCTCCGTTTCTGACGCAGAATCCTCCTTTGAAGCAGGCGCATACATAGTAGATACCGACGGTGCGCATCTGAATATGCGTGCTGCCGGAGATCTGAACGCTTCCATTCTGACACAGATTCCCAATGAGAGCGAGGTCTTTGTCATTTCCTCTGACGGAGAATGGGCAAACGTAGCATGGAATGGCGTAGTGGGATATTGCAAGGAAGAATATCTGACACGTGTTATTATTGCAGCCGAAGAGAGCACAAGCAACATCCTGACTGCTGATTCCGCTTTTGCTGTCGTTTACGGCGATGTCAATCTGGACTGCGAAATCGATATGACAGACGTAGTTCTGCTGCACAAGGCTTTGACTGGTGCGATCACACTGAATCAGACGGCTGCGGCAAACTCCGACTGCTACCAGGACAGCGTCCTGAACACGATCGACGTAACGGTAATCATCCAGGCGATTCTGGAAAATTGCACCATGCCGGTACAGCCGGTTCTGTAATCACCAATAAGCAATAAAGAGACTGCTGCACAAGTTGCAGCGGTCTTTTTTATGAGGTTCTGTTTGAAAAGTTGAGGATATAAAATGTAATTTATCGAGTGAACTGCCGAAGGCAGAAAGGCGGTCAAGCTGGCGCCAGCTTGCCGGGTCCAGGGCGGGCAGCCCTGGTCGCTCTCCGCAGAGAGCGAAACTCCTGGCTTTTCAATTACGTGCTTTTTCGCCGAACAAACAAACCAAATTCCGCATTTAAAAATACTTTCGCATACGGTCAAGCCAATCTAAGAAAGCCTTGCTACAGTACAAAGCAAAGAAAATATGCGGAATTTGAAAC
>JAFURN010000073.1 GCA_017480865.1 Ruminococcus sp.
ATCGTAGAAGCAATTGAAGTAATCGGCGGCTGTAACTGTCAGTTCGCACACGATCCGGTTTCCGATCGTATCGTTGTTATTGAGATCAACCCGAGAACATCCCGTTCTTCTGCGCTGGCATCCAAGGCAACCGGCTTCCCCATTGCATTTGTATCCGCACTGCTGGCATGCGGTCTGACCCTGAAGGACATTCCCTGCGGCAAGTACGGCACACTGGACAAGTACGTTCCGGGCGGCAATTATGTAGTAATTAAGTTCGCACGCTGGGCATTTGAAAAGTTCAAGGGCGCAGAGGATAAGCTGGGCACACAGATGCGTGCCGTAGGCGAGGTTATGAGCATCGGCAAGACCTATAAGGAAGCTTTCCAGAAGGCGATCAGAAGCCTTGAAACAGGCAGATATGGTCTGGGCTTTGCAAAGAATTTCAACAGTCAGACGAAGGAAGAACTGCTGGCTCAGCTGCGTTTCCCGTCCAGTGAGCGTCAGTTCATCATTTATGAAGCACTGCGTAAGGGTGCGACCATTGAAGAAATCTATCAGCTGACAAAGATCAAGCACTGGTTCCTGGAGCAGATGCTGGAAATCTTACAGGAAGAAGAAGCACTGCTTGCAATGAAGGGCAGCGTTCCTGCTGAGGATGTACTCCGCAATGCGAAGCTGGACGGCTTCAGCGACAGATATCTCAGCCAGCTTCTGGAGATCCCGGAGGATGATATCCGCAATGCAAGATATGAATACGGCATCCGTGAGGCTTGGGAAGGCGTTCATGTAAGCGGTACAGAAAATGCAGCTTACTATTACTCCACCTACCATCTGTCAGAAGACAAGAGCCCGTCCTCCGATAAGCCGAAGATCATGATTCTGGGCGGCGGTCCTAACAGAATCGGTCAGGGTATTGAGTTTGACTATTGCTGCGTTCATGCTGCACTGGCACTGAAGAAGATGGGCTTTGAGTCCATTATCGTAAACTGCAACCCTGAAACTGTATCTACTGACTATGATACCTCCGATAAGCTGTACTTTGAACCGCTGACGCTGGAGGATGTACTGAGCATCCACGAGAAGGAAAAGCCCATTGGTGTGATCGCACAGTTCGGCGGTCAGACACCGCTGAATCTGGCAGCAGACCTGAAGAAGAATGGTGTCAATATTCTGGGTACCACTCCTGAGACGATCGACCTTGCGGAGGACAGAGACAACTTCCGTGATATGATGGATCGTCTGGGTATCCCGATGCCTGAAGCAGGTATGGCAGTCAATGTAGATGAAGCGCTGGAAATCGCAAATAAGATCGGCTATCCCGTAATGGTGCGTCCGTCCTACGTTCTGGGCGGCAGAGGTATGGAGATCGTTCACGATGATGAGATGATGCGTGTGTATATGTCCGCAGCAGTTGGTGTAACACCGGATCGTCCGATTCTGATCGACCGTTTCCTGAATCATGCAATCGAATGTGAAGCAGATGCGATCTCCGATGGTACAAATTGCTTTGTTCCGGCTGTTATGGAACATATTGAGCTTGCAGGCGTTCACTCTGGTGACTCTGCTTGTATCCTGCCTTCCAAGAATCTCTCCGATGCGCAGATCGCAACCATTAAGGAATATACGAAGAAGATCGCTGTTGAAATGAACGTTTGCGGTCTGATGAATATGCAGTACGCAATTGAGGGCGATACGGTTTATGTACTGGAAGCAAATCCGAGAGCATCCAGAACCGTGCCGCTGGTATCCAAGGTATGCAGCATCAATATGGTAAAGATCGCAACCGAGATCATGACTGCACAGTTTACCGGCAAGGAATCTCCGGTCGCATCTTTGACAGACCGTGAGATCACACATTATGGTGTAAAGGAAGCAGTATTCCCGTTCAACATGTTCCAGGAGGTTGACCCGGTACTGGGACCGGAAATGCGTTCCACAGGTGAAGTTCTGGGTATGTCTGAATCCTTCGGTGAGGCTTATTATAAGGCACAGGAGGCGACTCAGGTGAAGCTGCCGACTGAGGGCACCGTGCTTCTGAGTGTATGCGACCTGGATAAGCCGGAGCTGGTAGAAATTGCAGCTGCTTTCAACAAGCTGGGCTTCCACATTCTGGCAACAAGAGGCTGCTACAATATGATCACCAAGGCAGGTATTCCCGCAGAAAAGATCTACAAGCTGGATGAAGGCCGCCCGAATATTGCGGACCAGATTGCCAACGGTGAGATTCAGCTGCTCGTAAATACACCTGCTGGTAAGGATAGTGTGACCGATGACAGCTATATCCGTAAGGCTGCGATCAAGCACAGAATCCCGTATATCACGACTATGGCTGCTGCCAAGGCAAGCGCAGAGGGTATCCGTGCGCTGATGGAAAAGAAGCAGTTTGGTGTAAAGTCTCTTCAGGCATATCACGCTGATATCAAGTAAGAGGTTTGAACTGATATAAAAAATCATCCCCTGAGTATAGGCGTTCTGCTCTTTCTCAGGGGATTTTTTTGCGTAAAATGTTGCTTTTGCACAATGAATGTGATATACTGAAGCTACCGGATTGAAAGATCCGGAATCAGCATTTTTAAGAAGGGTGAATTTTTATGAGAAAGAAGAGAGGATTTCAGAGACGAACAGGACTGTTGCTTGCAGGCGGAATGCTTATGCAGCTTATGCCGGGCGTTTCCCACACGGTACATGCAGAAGAGGCACTTCCAGCCGGAACCGTTGATCGGTTTGCATACATGACAGAGGACGGAGGGGATATGGTCATTCCGGATTCCGTAAATGCGGTTTACACCTGTTCTTACATAGGATATACCACGCTTACCATCGGAAAGAATGTCAGCAGCATTATCTATGAATATATTGTGGATGATGCGAATCAGCAGAATAATCCGGATTATGATCCGGCGTATGCGGATGTGGATTATCCGGCAGTAACCTTTCAGGATCAGTATCAATTAGAGGAAATCTATGTGGATGAAGAAAATCAGTGGTACTGCGCAGAGGACGGTGTTCTCTATAATAAGGACAAAACCATTCTCTACGATGTTGCGCCGCTGCATGAATTCCCGGATGGTGTACTGACCATACCGGCAAGCGTAAAAGAAATTGCCAATCCCATTACAGCAAAGAATGTGAAAGCCTTTGCCGTGGAAGACGGCAATACAGAATACACTGTAATAGATGGTGTTCTGTTTGATACAGAACAGAAGACGCTGGTTCAGTATCCTGCCGGGGCAGAGACGGCGCATTATACCATTCCGTCCGGTACGGAGACGATCGGAAAACGTGCGTTTTATGAGGTTCTTCTTGAACGTGTAACAATATCAGAGGGTGTAACTGTGATTGAAGAAGCTGCTTTTTACAACTCAACGTTAGAATTTGCAGAGCTTCCGGAAACACTGAAAATCATCAAAGGAAGAGCGTTTCGTAATACGGATTTGATTTTTATCACAATTCCTGCTGCGGTGGAGGTCATTGAAACGGGTGCATTCTGGGATACATATAACTCAATGATCAGCATACGATTCGATCATGATGGAACTGCGCCTCTGAATATTGCAGAGCAGTTTGAAGAGCGATGGTTTACAGGCAATAACGGTTCTTCCATAGAATTTATGACAGAAACAGTGTATTATGCCTATGATGAAGCAGAAATTGACACGTTTTTCCCGGAACATTTTGTTTCACGACATCGGGAGACCAGCGGAACCTGCGGTGAAAATCTTACATGGAGTCTGCAGGATGCAACGCTCACCATTTCCGGTGAAGGGGAAATGACAGAATGTGAAGCAGGTGCTTATCCATGGTCTGGCTTGAATGTTATGGAGGTTGTGTTTGATGGTACCGGAATTATAGCTGCTCCCTACGCTTTTTATGGAGAGAAAACGATATTTACAGCGTCTCTGTCTGGCGTTACGTTCATCGGTCCCGGTGCTTTTCAGATGTGTGAAAACCTTTTCCGGATCACAGAGCATGACGCTGTAAGCTATACCGGTGCAAAGGCTTTGGAGCGTACGGAATGGAGTCTGACTGTTCAGGATGAAACCGGACTGAATCGGTTGGGAAGTGTACTCGTGTATTGTACCCAAGCAGAAGGAACTGCCGAAATTCCGGAGCATATTACATATGTTGCAGAGGATGCATTTTCGAGCAGCCGCATTACCGGGCTTTCTGTTCCGATGACAGGTGTCGTGTACAATCCCCGTGCATTTGCTGGAAATTCAACTCTTGAGCATGTGCGTTTTACAGGTTCCGGTACGGATATTACCCTGGCAGACTTCCAGGCAGCAGCAGTGGATCTGAAGGAGATCGAACTGACAGATGAGGCTGGAAACGTTATTCAGGCAGTGGGCTATACCAAGGAGAACAGCCTTTTATATCTTGCCAATGCCCTGAGCGGAACGCCGTATATCACACAGCTGCATCATGCATATTCCCATGAGATTCTGACACAGTACGGCTTTACGGCTTCCATGACGGATGCGGAACTGGCGGCTGCGGCATATGATCATGCAGTGGATACGATTACATACGGCTTCTGTTATGCAGAGGATGAGAATGGCATTTATTCCGGAGCAGGAACGACATGGTCACTTTGTCCGGGATTTTCCCATCAGGAGGTGGGACCGCTTGTTATAAAGCGAGGCGTATGCTCCGCCTATACAGATGTAATAGAGGGTCTGATAGAAGCGATGCAGCAGAAGGAACTTACCACTACGCTGCAAGCAAAGCGCAGCACAGGTCTGAATCACGAATGGAATGTCATCGGACTGAATACAGGCACATCCTATGAAAAATGGTATTATCTGGATGCAACGAACAGGATGTTTCTTGTAGGCTATGAAAATCCTACGATCATCGCCAGCAGTGCTATGTTTGATTATGACGCATCCGTTCCCAGAAACAGCGACGGCACATATACTATTACGCTGACAGACGGAACAGAGATCCGTCTTCAGGGTGATGATTATACCGGAGATACTGTCATAAGAGGGGATGCTTCTCTGGATGGTGCAGTTTCCATTGACGATGCGACCATTGCTCTTTCTGTATACGCCATGCAGGCAGCAGGCTTGTCTATAGAGCGATACTCTGCTGTTCAGCAGTCTGCCGCAGATGCAGATGCGGACAGTACTGTTACAATTACAGATGCAACTGCAATTCTTGTATATTATGCAAGAGGTGCTGCTGGTCTTACCGCAGACTGGGATGAAATCCTGGGTGTTGCATAATACATAGGTTCTATTCGAATTGTTGGGGTAAATTGTAGTTCACCCGATAAACTACAATTTATATCCCCAACTTTTAAACAGAACCCGAAAAAAACGCAGCTGCCGGACAAGCAGCTGCGTTTTATCTCATTTTCTGATACGCCTTAATCTTCCAGAGGCATATTGGACAGCTTCTTCATTGCCGGAATCAACATACCACCTGCTGCATTACCCAGAATCGCAAGCAGGAAATATACAAGTGCTGCCGGTATATCCGGGCATCCGCAGAAGAAATAATAGAACATATCCGCAATGCAGTGGTTAAAACCGCAGATAATAAATACGGCTACCGGCATTACCACGCCGAACAGAGCACCGACAAAATTACCCTTTGCACGGCACGCACGGTTTGCCTCAACTGCTGTAAACATCAGCATTCCGCAGAATACCGCCAGAATAAAAATACTCAGAGGCTCATCGTGAATCTTGCCCTCTACTGTAGCAGTAACACGTTCTTCAATGGAAACATCCAGACCACTTACATCCGCTGTGAAGAATCTTGTCTGACGAAGCAGCAGCGCTGAAATCAGCGTACCCACTGCATTTGCCAGAAGCGTTGCCAGAACCTCCAGGATATAGGAAGGCTCACGGTTTACGATATAGCCCACCTTTCCGGTAAACAAGCCATATCGGAACTGTACAATACAGAACAGTCCCAGAGAGAACAGGAACGCTCCCATATAGCGATTCTCACTGGAAAGACTCACCATTCCTCCTACGCCGAGCATAAGTCCGGAAAGGATACCGTCTATAAGAAAAGACAGCCAGCGGTTCTTTGTTTTCTTTTCCGTTTTCATCATTTCACATCCCTCATTCAACAAATGCGCTGAATGCACGATATGTCATATACACATCCAGCTTGGATACGATTTCGAAGGGCGCATGCATGCAAAGTACCGGAACGCCTACGTCAATGGTATCCACATCCAGATTCGCAATATAGGCTGCAACTGTACCGCCGCCGCCTGCATCCACCTTGCCGAGTTCGCCGGTCTGCCATACTACCTGCTTTTCATCCAGCAGACGGCGGACAGTTCCTACGAATTCTGCGGAAGCGTCAGATGTACCGGACTTACCTCTTGCACCTGTGAATTTTGTAACACATACACCGTGGTTCAGGAATGCGCAGTTTTTCTGTTCCATAACATCCGGGAAGGTCGGGTCAAAGGCTGCATTCACATCCGCAGAAAGGCACTGGGATGCACTGAGAACATGTCTGCCCTTTGCACCGAAGCAATCCGCCAGATCATAAATAAAATACCGCAGGTAAGAGGAACAGAGACCAGTATTGCCGTCGCTTCCGGTTTCTTCCTTATCTGCAAGAACTACAACTGCTGTATGAACGGGCTGCTTACAGTCTACCAGCGCACGGAGAGCCGGATATGCACAGACACGGTCATCATGACCATAACCGCCGATCATGCTTCTGTCAAGACCTACATCGCACGCCTTGAATGCCGGGACGATCTCCAGTTCCGCAGAGAGAAAATCATCCTCAATCATATCATACTTCTCATTCAGAATATGGAGAATATTAAGCTTAACCGCTTCACTTTCCTCATCACTGTTAAAGGGCATTGAGCCGACCAGCAGATTGAGTTCTTCACCCCGGATGATCGAACCAGCCGGACGCTTCATCTGCTCGGATGCAAGATGAGGCAGAAGATCGGTTACACAGAACACAGGATCCCCCTCGTCCTCACCGATATTCACCTGAACGCTTGTGCCGTCAGCCTTTACCACAACGCCATGAAGAGACAATGGAATCGCTCCCCACTGATACTTCTTGATACCGCCATAGTAGTGCGTCTTGAACAGGGCAAGTTCGTGGTCTTCGTAGAGCGGATTCTGCTTGAGATCCAGTCTGGGGGAATCAATGTGGGCAGCACAGATCCGTACCCCCTCTGTGATCGGTGCTGTACCGATCACTGCTGCAAGCATCGCTTTGCCTCTGTTGTTCCGATATACTTTGTCCCCTGCCTTCAGTGTCATACCCGGTACAAAGGGAACAAATCCATTCGCCCTGAGGATCTCCTCTGCACACATACACGCTTCGCGCTCCGTTTTAGACGCATTCAGAAACGCTGTGTACGCTCCGGCAAATACCTGGGCTGCCGCCTGTTCCGCTTCACTCATACGGTATGCACCGTGCTTATGTCTTGCAAAAAGTGCCTCCTTGCGCACCTTTGCTGCTGACTTCTTTTCTTCCATGCTTCTTCTCCTCTTCTCAGAATTTTTCCCGGTAATAGTCAACTACCTTTTCTGCTACCTCACTGGCAACAACATACAGATTCATTCGGTCTTTATTATTCTTTATAATAAAATCAGAATGTCCGATAAAAAATGCTTCCGGAAGCTGTGAGTCAATTCTCGCCTGTGCCTGTTCCTCGGTCAGGCTGTCACGCTCCATGATCCGCACAAGACGCAGCGGCTCATGCGCAATTACTGAAATGATCAACTCACAGAAATCATCCGCACGACTTTCAAACAGCGTCGGTGCATCCAGAAGGATCAGTTTCTGTCCGTTTTCTGCATAGCGGTGAATTTCCTGAAGAATATGCCCCATGATATAAGGATACATAATGGAATTCAGCATTTCCTTTTTCACCTTGTCACTGAATACAATGGACGCAAGCGCTCTCCGGTTCAGTTCACCCTCCGGGGTGATCACCTCCGCAGGAAAGCAGTCCTGAATCTCAGCCAGGCATTTGCTTCCCCTCTGCACGACCAGTCTGGAAATACGGTCGGCATCGATCAGTACAAAGCCGTTTTGCAGAAACACCTTTGAAACAGTGCTTTTTCCGGCGCCGGTCTGACCGGTCAGACCAACAACCATAACACCCTCCAGACTGTTCATACTTGTATCACCTCAAATCCCGCTGCACGAATCAGCCGGTTGTATACGGCAAGACCGATTCCGCTCGGCTCCGGCGCACGAACAAAAACATTGCATGCGCCGCGCTCATCCAGTTCTCTGAGCGCTGCAAAAAGCTGCTGTGCCTGCTGTCTGTCATCTTTACCAAATGTCATTGCCGGGACAGAAAGTCCCTCACCCTCGCCGTCAAATACAAGTGCATAGGTGTTATTGCCGGCGTGTGAATTTACATAGCTGCAAAAGCCCGCATAATCCCCCTCTGCCAGTACAACATGGGCTGCCGGAGAATAATGCTGGTATTTCATACCCGGAGAGCGTACAGACTGTCCCTCCTGAAGTTCATGAAGAATTGCAGGATCGATCACCACATGCTCTGCAATCGTCAGGAGCTGCTCCTGGGTAACACCGCCCGGACGAAGGATCCGCACCGTGTTTTCATCCTCAAAGGAAATCACCGTAGATTCCACACCGACTGTACAATCACCGCCGTCCACAATTGCAGCGATTTTTCCAGACATATCCCGCACCATATGTGCAGCAGTTGTGGGACTCGGGTAACCGGAAACATTTCCTGAGGGAGCGGCAATGGGCACACCTGCCAGGCGAATCAGCTCCAGTGCCGCAGGATGTGCCGGCATACGGATCCCTACTGTATTCAGTCCGCCTGATGTAATGGCAGGAATGCAGTCCTGCTTTTTAAAAATCATAGTCAAGGGTCCGGGCCAGAATGTTTCTGCCAGACGATAAGCAAGCGGCGGAATTTCGCATACGAGTTCCGGGAGCATATCCATATCTGCAATATGCACGATCAGCGGGTTGTCCGCAGGACGTCCTTTTGCAGCAAAAACCTTGGCTACAGCCTCCGGATTACATGCATCCGCTGCCAGTCCGTATACAGTTTCCGTCGGCATACCGACCACTTCACCGTTTTTTATCCATGCAGCTGCTTTGTCAAGATCTGCTGCATCCGCAGAAAGCTGTAGTGTCTCCATCTTCTCACGCCTCATCCTGTCCGCCTGCCAGCTTTGCCAGTTCATCTGCTGTCGCCAGTGCATCGAACACTTCATCTAAATTTCCGTTCAGTAAATCCTCCAGACGGTAAATGGTCAGTCCGATCCGGTGATCGGTCATTCTTCCCTGAGGATAATTATAGGTGCGGATCCGCTCGGAACGGTCACCGCTGCCTACCTGCATACGGCGTTCCGACGCGATCTTGTCATTCTGCTCCTGAAGCATGGATTCATACAAGCGGGAGCGCAGAATGAGCATTGCACGTTCTTTATTCTTAAACTGACTGCGTTCGTCCTGGCATTCCACCACAACACCTGTTGGAATGTGAGTAATACGAACGGCAGATTCTGTCTTATTGATATGCTGACCGCCTGCACCGCTTGCACGGAACACATCGATTCGTAAATCGGCAGGATTGATGGTCAGCTGCACCTCATCCGCCTCCACCAGAACGGCAACTGTTACGGTTGAGGTATGGATTCTGCCCTGAGATTCCGTCTCAGGAACACGCTGTACACGATGCACGCCGCTTTCATATTTAAAGCGTGAGTACGCACCCTCTCCTTCAATGGAAAAGCTGATCTCTTTATAGCCGCCCAGTTCAGTCGGGCTTGCATTGAGAATCTCCTGCTTCCAGCCGTGAGATTCGGCATACATGCTGTACATGCGATAAAGTGCGCCTGCAAACAAAGCGGCCTCTTCACCGCCTGCACCGCCCCGGATTTCAATAATAACATTCTTATCGTCATTGGGGTCCTTGGGCAGGAGCATGCGTTTGAGCTGAAGCTTCAGTTCCTCGCACTGTTCCCTCGATTCTTCGAATTCCATCTGTGCCATTTCACGCAGTTCCGGGTCAGTCTCGCCGGATTCCAGAAGTTCCCGTGCATCCTGAAAATTACGTTCCGCACTCTGATACATATGATACACCTCCACAATGGGAGTCATACGCTTATATTCACGCATCAGTTCCACATACTGCTGCTGGTCGGAGACAACCTCCGGATCCATAAGCTTCTGATTCAGCGTGTTGTAATTCATTTCCATTTGCACAAGCTTTTCCAGCATGACTTCTGACACCTTTCTCTATCATTTACTGCGTCCCAGAGACAGACGGCTCCTCCCGTACGATCCTGCGGATACGCTTTTCAATTTTATTCCGGGGAACCATAAACTCTCTGCTGCACTTGACACAGCGCAGCTTGAAATCCATCCCCGAACGGATGACATACATCTCATTGCCGCCGCACGGATGCGGCTTTTTCATAATCAGAATATCGGTCGGACGAACATCCATTTTCATGCACCTCTTCCTGCTCTCTGATACTGTACGCACATGTATACCTATTATACCCTATTTTCTTCCATATGGCAATATTTTCAGCGCATATTTTTTTCTGTTTGTCGAAAAATGATAAAAACCAAAAAAGAAAATCAGCACTTTTTCTAAAATCACACCTGATAAAGCTGAATAAGGAGGCACCATGCGTCAGACAATTCAGGCCAAATTCGAAAATCTCGATACAGCGGAGGCAGCTGCTTCTGCTGTCAGAAAACATTTACAGGCTACAGAGATCCTTGCAGTATATCCAGAGCATCCCGAAAGCATACGGCTGACACATCCTCACCCCAGACGTTTTACACTCCTCCCTACAGCCGTTCTGTCCCAGAATTATATTACAGCGCTCGTGGAGACGGAATACAACTTTGAGGACCTCAGCGAAATCCAGAAGCGGCAGACTTCTGTCATCCAGCTTCTCTGTGAGGAGCAGTTCGTCCCGGAAGCGCACAAAATCATCACTGCACGAGGCGGCACAATTCTTCCGCCGTCATAAAATCACAGTACTGCGCATAGACTGTACCAAATCAAGCAGTGTCTGCTGCGGAACGTTTTGGAGGTCAAAATGACAGAATATCTACCTGAGGGAAGCCGTCTGCGTACAGCGGAAAATCTTGCTGCTATCCGCACACCGGAGGCACTGGCAAATGCTATGCGCAGAGGAACCATCTTAGAAGCACGTGCTGCCCGCTGCGACAGCGCACATAATCTGATTGTTGAACTGCCCTGTATGCAGGGCATCATCCCCCGTGAGGAAGGCGCACGGGGCATCCGGGAGGGCACCACCAAGGATATTGCCCTGATCGCCCGTGCAGGAAAGCCGGTCTGCTTTCGTGTTGTCCGCATTGAACCGGATGAAAACGGCAGACCCTATGCTGTTCTCTCCCGAAAATCCGTACAGGATGAATGCTGGGAGCAGTATCTTTCCCATTGCAGGGCAGGCGATATTATTCCGGTCCGTATTACTCATATGGAACGGTTCGGCTGCTTTGTGGATGCCGGCTGCGGAATCCCTTCCATGATCCCGATCGATGCCATTTCCGTCTCCCGGATCGCACATCCATCAGACCGGTTCCGGGTCGGACAGAATATCCGTGCTGTTGTAACCGGCTTTGACGGAGGAAGGTTATGTCTCAGCCACAAGGAGCTGCTCGGCACATGGGAAGAAAACGCATCCCTTTTTGCAGTAGGAGAAACAGTTGCCGGCATCATCCGCTCCGTGGAGCCGTATGGCGTATTCATTGAACTGACTCCGAATCTGGCAGGTCTTGCAGAGCCGCAGGAGCATCTGCATGCCGGTCAGTACGCCAGCGTTTACATAAAAGCGCTGATTCCGGAGAAGATGAAGGTCAAGCTGGTTGTTGTGGATGTATTTGAGCCGGATACGCCGCCTCCGCCGCTGCGCTATTTCATTGATACGCCGCACATAGAACGGTGGCGGTATACGCCCGAATGTGCGGCAAAACGTATTGAAACCGTTTTCGGCAGGGAATAGGGAATACAAAAGAAAGGGGCAGCTGCACGCCTATTGCAGCTGCCTTTTTTCATTGATCATGCATTTTGGTTTTTTGCGTACGCTCGTTTCCGCACAAGAATGAAGCTGATAATATTTGCAATTATCGTTATGGTCCATGTGATCGGATAGGATATGTAAACCATGTCTACTGTGTGATACTCGGGAATCTGGAAGATCGTCGCTAGCCACAAAATCCGCAGTCCGCAGACACCTATCAGAGATACGATCGTGGGAATGATGGAATAGCCGATGCCTCTCAAAGCAGCTACCATAACATCCATCACACCGCAAAGTGCATACATCCCGCATATCATGATCAGTCTTGCCATACCTGCCTCTACAACTGCTGCACTATCTGTGTACAGGTAGAGCAGCGGTTCACCGAAAAGCACTGCAAGATTGCCAAGCACCAGTCCGACTGCAAGAACACAGCCCTGACCGGTCAGAACAATACGGTTGATGCGCTTATGCAGTCCTGCTCCGTAGTTCTGGCTGACAAAAGAAATTGTTGCCTGATAGACTGCATTCATTGCCATATAAACAAAGCCCTCAATATTGCTCGCAGCAGAATTGCCGGCTACAACGGTCTTACCGAAAATATTGATCGACGACTGAATCACAACATTGGACAAGGAGAAGATCACACCCTGTACGCCAGCCGGCAGACCAATTCGCAGAATAATGCCCAGTATCCGCCGATCCATCCGAAGTTTGCGAAAACAGAGCTGGATCCCCCCGGATTCTTTCATCAGACAACGGACGATCAGCACTGCGGAAATCGTCTGGGAGATCACAGTTGCCAGAGCAACGCCCGCAACATCCATGTGCAGTACGATCACGAAGAACAGATTCAGAACCACATTCACAATACCTGCGCCCAGCAGATAATAGAGCGGACGCTTGGTATCACCTACTGCACGAAGAATGGCACTTCCGAAGTTGTAGATCATATTGGGTATCATACCAATGAAGTAGATTCGCAGATAGATTGCCGCCAGTTCCAGGACCTCTGCCGGTGTCTGCATCCAGACGAGCATCTGCTTTGCACCAATCAGACCGATTCCTGTCAGGAGCAATCCGCTCAGAATACTCAGTGCCATAGAGGTATGCACGGTACGGCTCAGATCCTCCTCACATTTTGCACCAAAAAAACGTGCCGCTGCGACATTGGCACCTACAGAAAGTCCGAGAAACAGATTCGTCAGCAAATTGATCAGTGCTGTATTGGAACCTACCGCAGCAAGCGCGTCATCTCCTGCGAACTTGCCCACCACCACAACGTCCGCAGCATTGAACAAAAGCTGCAGGATGCTCGACAGCATCAGCGGGAGGGCAAACATCAGCATTTTCTTTAAAATGCCTCCGCTGCACATGTCCATTTCATACTTCTTTGCCTGTACGCTCATTATTACCACTCCATTCATGAAAGCCAGGATATCTGCCGTATACGGAAGAAATTCCAGCTTGTGTATCTCTCTTTCCAATCATGCGATACATATTATAGCACTGCAATTTCCGGATGTCAACAGGATTTTTATGAATCAGGCAATATATACAAAAACAGCATATTTCCGTGATATTGATTTGCGGCTTCGTCCTCGGCATGCAAAAAGCGGACAAGCCTCTGATGAAGCTTATCCGCTTTCCTTTTTATGATTTTATGTAAGAATTTGCATCCTTACTGAGCTGCTGCCGGGAAGTATTCACCGATTACCGGGCTCAGACCAGCTGCACCTGCTGCATAGTATTTCAGAATTGCAGTAGCATCTTCGATTGCAACCGTAGCGTCGCCATCAACGTCACCAGCTGTAATCTGATCATCAGTCAGAACAGCCTCAAGACCAGCGGCTGCTGCTGCATAGTGCTTCAGAACTGCTGTAGCATCTTCAATTGCAACTGCACCGTCACCATCAACGTCACCGTAGTTTACAGCCCAGCTCTCTTCGCCTGTAGAGATGCTGTCAACTGTTACGCTTACACCGCTGTCTGCGATGCCTGTTACGCCTTCACCCAGCTGATAGAAGTTGATGTTGGAGGACAGAATCAGGCACAGGATCGTATCTGCGGATTCAGCCAGATCGGTACGAACGGTATATGTACCATCACCTGTAACTGCTACAGAACCGGGAGTTACAGTATCTGTCTCGGGGTCGCCCCAGAAGCCGTTGCTGCCGATCAGACCCACCAGAGACATTTCATATGCATCTGCCTCGCTGCCGTCTTCATTTACGTTGCAGGTTCTGTCACCCAGACCGGAAATGGTAAAGGTTACTTCGATGTAGTCGATTACATTTACTACATTGTTAATATCCTTGACGGGTGAGGAGATCCACTCGTTGTAGATGTTCATACGAACGGTAGAGCCGTCATCGTTTGCGCACAGCGCACCGTCAGTCGGTCCCAGATACGGAATATCAGTTGCTGCGCTTGCGGAATAACCCAGGCAGGATGCGCCCATAGCTGCTGCTGCGCATACAGAAAGAACGCTCTTCATAAATTTGGTGTGTTTCATTTTTCTTCATATCCCTTCTAAAATGAGTTTAATCGCATTTGGTATAATGCTTTTTTATTATACCACATCTGCTAAAAAAAGTCAATAGAAAATAAATATTCCGCACGTTATGTCCAAATAAAGGCAATTCACAGTCATATCCATCCCTCCCATACTGCCGCAGTTGTTGACAAATTGAAAAAAATAATGCTGCCTCTTGACAAAATGAGTCTTGTATTTTATAATAAAAATATATAGGAAAAGCTATGATGAGAAGGAGTAGGTAAGGCTCTGATGTACAGAGAGGAAGCGGTTGGTGCAAGCTTCCCTTCACCCATACCGAAGGTAGTCTCGGAGTTCCTTGTGCGAAGTGCAGCTGCATGGGTAGTGCAAGGCGGGTTCTCCCGTTACAGAGTCGCATCGTTTCTGCGATGCATGAGTGCAGACCGTTTTGGTCTGAATTCAGGTGGTACCACGGACACAGCTGTTCGCCCTGAGCAATCGTTCCCGATTGCAGGGGCGTTTTTTATTTTTACAGCATAACATAAAATATCAGCCCCGTACAAATCAAACAAGGAGTTTTCAGTATGAAAAAAGAACTGGCAAAGGCTTATCAGCCGAAAGACTTTGAGGACCGTATTTACGCCCTCTGGAATGAAAAGGAGGCTTTCAAGGCTGTTCCCGATCCGGAAAAGCAGCCCTACACGATCGTAATTCCTCCGCCTAATATCACAGGTCAGCTGCATATGGGTCATGCGCTGGACGAGACCCTTCAGGATATCCTTATCCGTTGGAAGAGAATGTCCGGCTACTGCACACTGTGGCTGCCGGGTACCGACCATGCAGCCATCGCAACAGAAGCGAAGATCGTGGAAGCGATGCGCAAGGAAGGCGTGACCAAGGAGGATCTTGGAAGAGAAGGTTTTATGAAGCGTGCATGGGAATGGAAGGCACAGTACGGCGGCAGAATCGTGGAACAGCTCAAGAAGCTGGGTTCCTCCTGCGACTGGTCAAGAGAGCGCTTCACCATGGACGAAGGATGTTCCAAGGCTGTAAAGGAGGTTTTCGTAAAATACTACGAAAAGGGTCTTATCTACAGAGGCGAGAGAATCATCAACTGGTGTCCTCACTGTAAGACATCACTGTCTGATGCTGAGGTAAACTTCGAGGATCAGGCTGGCCACTTCTGGCATCTGCGCTATCCGCTTACGGACGGCAGCGGCTATCTGGAACTGGCTACCACACGTCCGGAAACTCTTCTGGGCGATACTGCGGTTGCCGTAAATCCTGAGGACGAGCGTTACAAGCACCTGATCGGCAAGACCCTTGATCTGCCGCTGGTTCATCGTGAAATCCCCATTGTTGCGGATGATTATGTAGAAATGGACTTCGGTACCGGTGTTGTAAAGATCACACCTGCACATGATCCCAACGACTTCGAGGTAGGTCTGCGTCATGATCTGCCGGTTATCAATGTAATGACCGAAGAAGCAAAGATCACTGAGGATTATCCGAAGTATGCAGGCATGGACAGATATGAGGCAAGAAAGGCGATCGTAGCGGACCTGGAAGCAGAAGGTGCATTGGTAAAGGTTGAGGATTACAGTCACAATGTAGGTACCTGCTATCGATGCAGCACAACCGTTGAGCCGAGAGTTTCCACACAGTGGTTCGTAAAGATGAAGCCCCTGGCAGGTCCGGCTATTGACGCTGTAAAGAACGGCGATACAAAGTTCGTTCCTGAGAGATTCGACAAGATCTATTTCCACTGGCTGGAAAACATCCGTGACTGGTGCATCTCCCGTCAGATCTGGTGGGGGCATCAGATCCCTGCATTCTACTGCGACGATTGCGGCGAGATGATAGTTACAAAGGAAGATTCCGCATGCTGTCCCAAGTGCGGCAAGGCAATGCGTCAGGATCCCGATACCCTGGATACCTGGTTCAGCTCTGCACTGTGGCCGTTCTCTACTCTGGGATGGCCTGACAACACTGAGGACCTGAAATACTTCTATCCTACAAATACGCTGGTAACAGGCTATGACATCATCTTCTTCTGGGTAATCCGAATGATGTTCAGCGGTCTTGAAAATATGGGACAGGTTCCCTTCAATACAGTTCTTATCCACGGTCTGGTACGTGACGCACAGGGCAGAAAGATGTCCAAGTCTCTGGGCAACGGCATAGACCCGCTGGAGGTCATCGATGAATACGGCGCAGACGCTCTGCGATTCATGCTGGCAAACGGCAACTCCCCGGGTAACGATATGCGCTATATCGATGAAAAGGTAAAGGCAGCCCGCAACTTTGCAAACAAGCTGTGGAATGCATCCCGATTCATTATGATGAATCTGCCGGAGGATTTCAAGTTTACAGGTCTGCCTGAAAATCTCCGCATGGAGGATAAATGGATCGTTTCCCGGTTCAATGATCTGGCGAAGGAAGTAGGCGAAAATCTCGACAAGTTTGAAATCGGCGTTGCGATTGCGAAGATTTACGACTTTATCTGGGATATCTTCTGCGACTGGTATATTGAACTGACTAAGCCCAGAATTCTGGCAGGCGGTCAGTCTATGGCGGATGCACAGGCGGTTCTCGTCTGGGTAATGCGCGGCATGCTGAAACTCCTGCATCCGTTCATGCCGTATATCACAGAAGAGATCTGGCAGGTACTCACCGATGAAGAATCCCTGATCATTCTGGAATCCTATCCGATCTACGATGAAGCCTGCTGCTTTGCAGAAAGTGCTGCACAGTTTGAGAAGATCATTGCAGCCATCCGTGCAGTTCGTAACCGTCGTACTGAAATGAATGTACCGCCGTCCAGAAAGGCAAAGATCTGCATCGAAACCGAAGAAATCGAACTTTTCAAGAGTTGTGCAATCTTCTTTGAAAAGCTTGCTTCTGCTTCCGAGATTGAGGTAAATACCTCCTTCGACCTGCCCGATGCAGTAACTGCTGTTACCGATACAGCCCGCCTTTTCATTCCGATGGATGAATTGGTGGACAAGGATAAGGAACTGGCACGTCTGAACAAGGAGAAGGAAAAGGTACAGAAGGATATTGACTTCCTGAGCAAGAAGCTTTCCAACGAAGGCTTTATTGCCAAGGCACCGGCTCAGCTCATTGAGGCTGAAAAGGCAAAGCTTGCCAAGGCAGAGGAAAAAATGGCAAAGATCGAGCAGTCTATTGCAGGACTGCTGGGCTAAAATATAAGCAGCTTCAAAACCTGTACCCCCCCTGTGGGTACAGGTTTTGATATCGTAAAATCTTACAAAGAGGTGCAGACTATGACCTTTGCAGAATCCATGGCATATATTCAATCCTTCAGCAAAAGCGGTGCTCCCATCAAGGATCTTTCCCGTATCCGTACACTTCTGAAGGAGCTCGGCAATCCGGAAAAGAAGCTTCAGTTCGTACACATTGCAGGAACAAACGGCAAAGGTTCTACTCTGGCACTCAGTTCAGCAGCGGCAATTAAAGCCGGCTTCCGGACCGGGCAGTTTACCTCTCCTTATATGATACGATACAACGATCGTATCCGTATCAATGGCAGAGACATTCCGGACGAACGGCTGGCTGCGCTTTGTACAAAAGTAGCCGCCTGCAATGTAACAGCAGAATGCTCCCAGTTTGAGGTAACATTTGCCATTGCACTCCTTTATTTTCTGGAGGAGCAATGCGACCTTGTCTTTCTGGAAACAGGTGTCGGCGGAACGCTTGATGCTACAAATATCATTGAATCTCCTCTTGTCAGCGTGATTACATCCATTTCTCCGGACCATACCGCCCTGCTGGGCAGAACCATTCCGGAAATTACCGCCCAGAAGGCAGGTATCATAAAGCCCGGCTGTCCGGTAATTGTATCAGCAGACAACAGTGAGGCTGTTATTGAACAGATTCAGACAGCTGCTTTTGAAAAATCTGCACCCCTGCGCATTCCGGAATTCCGTGACTGCCGCATCCTGCAGGAAACCATCGACGGAACGCATTTTCAGTATCACAGCATGGACTACACACTGAAAATGCCTGGAACACATCAGGTATCCAATGCCATGACTGCCATTGAAATCATCCGTACTCTGAGTATGCACGGCTATCTGATTTCTGCACAAAATGCAGCAGACGCTTTTGCTCAGGTTCAGGTGCCGGCACGGATTCAGCAGATCGGTGAAAATCCCACTGTTCTTCTGGACGGAAGCCACAATCAGTCCAGTGTACTGGCACTTGCAGATGTTCTGCGGACGGCAAACCGCTATCCAGTCATTCTCATCTGCGGTATGCTCAAAGCAAAAGACTACAGAACAGCAAGTCATATTCTGGCGCAGACAGCAGATCATGTCATCTGTGTAGATGATTTTGCGGAAGGTACAGTTCCTCATGAGGAATTGATGGAATGCTTTGCAGAGTATTGCCCGGTTCAGGCACTCCCCCGGAAGGAGGCACTTTCCTTTGCAAGGGCACTTGCTGCTGACGAAGGCATTGTTGTTATCTGCGGTTCCCTTTACCTGGCAAGCTGTTATCTGGGCGAAAGCAATGCAGATGCCTGCTGATTGATATTTCTTTTTATAAAAACGAGCGCACAGGTGCTTCCGGAAACCGGAACCTGTGCGCTTTCTGCTTTCGGCAGTTCGTGCGATAAACTACAACTTACCCCAGCAATTCGAATAGAACCTTTTTACGGTGAAATCGTATCGTAATGCGGAATGTTGCACAAAATCTTATTGTGCATTTTGTATAGTATTCTGAAAACGAGTGAAATATAAAATGTTTCTCTTGACATGCTGTACAGGATATGTTATACTGATGGTGTCAAGTGATAAATAAATGTTTGGGTGTTACCGATAAGGGCATTACCAGCTTTGTATGTTGTTGTATCGTTTGGGTGCAGCATTTACGGGGTTGGTATTTTTTTATGTAGTTTTTTATGGGTAAAACGCAAAAACCGTACCAAAATACGTATGTAAATCAGAAAGGAAGTATTATTATGAAAACATTTGCTTACACAATCAAGGATGAACTGGGTATCCATGCAAGACCGGCAGGACTGATGGTAAAGGCTGTCAAAGGCTTCTCCAGCGAAATTACCATTGCAAAAAACGGTAAGACAGCAAGTGCAAAGAAGCTTATGGCACTGATGGGTCTGGGTGTGAAGTGCGGCGATGAGATTCAGATTACAGTTGAGGGCGCAGACGAAGATCAGGCAGCAGCAGCTGTGCAGGAATTCCTTGCAGCAAACCTGTAATTTCTGAAAAGAGGTGAGACGGATGAAAACAGTATCCGGTAAGGGTGTTTACGGAGCAGTTGCCATTGGACGTATTTCCGTTTTCAAGCGGCAGGAGGTTCAGGTGAAGCGTGTACGCATTGAACGTCCCGAACTGGAACTCACACGCCTGGAGGCTGCCAAGGAGGCAGCGATCAGTCAGCTTTCTGAGATTTATGAGAAGGCTCTGAAAGAAGTAGGCGAGGCAAATGCGCAGATTTTTGAAATTCATATGATGATGATTGAGGATGATGACTATAACGATTCCATTGCCAATATCATCACCTCCCAGAGTGTCAATGCTGAATATGCGGTAGCAGTAACCTCTGATAATTTTGCAGAGATGTTCGCCTCCATGGATGATGCCTATATGCAGGCACGTGCGGCAGATGTCAGAGATATCTCCAATCGTATCATCCGTAATCTGTGCAACCGTGATACAGCAAATGCTGTTTCCTACGATAAGATGATAGTATGCGCTGATGACCTTGCTCCCAGTGAAACAGTCTCTCTGGATAAAGATAAGGTAGTTGCTTTCGTGACAGCGCATGGCTCTTCAAATTCCCATACAGCAATTCTGGCACGGAATATGAATATTCCCGCGATCATTGGTGCAGGGGAGGAATTCCTTGCGCAGATCCATGACGGTGATGTTGCTGCAGTAGACGGCTATACAGGCGAAATGTTTGTCTGCCCGGATGAAGAAACACTTGCCCGGATGGAGAAAAAACAGAAAGAAGACCTTGAGAAAAAGGCACTGCTGCAAAATCTCAAGGGAAAGGAAAATGTCACTCTGGACGGTAAAAGCATTAAGATTTATGCCAATATCGGCGGTGTTTCCAATATTGGTGCTGTCATGATGAATGATGCAGGCGGTATCGGTCTGTTCCGCAGCGAGTTTCTGTATCTGGAAAGCAGTGATTATCCGGACGAGGAAACACAGTTCCTTGCTTATAAGAAGGTACTGGAGAGCATGGCGGGTAAGAAGGTTATCATCCGTACGCTGGATATCGGCGCGGATAAGCAGGTGGACTATTTTAAGCTTGGTCAGGAGGAGAATCCGGCACTGGGCTTCCGTGCCATCCGGATCTGTCTGACAAGACCTGAGATTTTCAAAGTACAGCTTCGCGCGCTGTACCGGGCGTCAGTTTACGGCAGTCTGGGCATTATGTTCCCCATGATCACCAGTGTAGAGGAGCTTCGTGAAATTCTGGAGATCTGCGAGACTGTAAAAGAGGAACTTCGTGCAGAAGGTGTAGAATATTCTGAAAGCATAGAACTTGGTATTATGATTGAGACGCCGGCAGCGGCGATCATCAGTGATTTGCTGGCACCCATGGTGGACTTTTTCAGTGTGGGTACCAATGATCTGACGCAGTATACGCTGGCAGTGGACAGACAGAATCCGATGCTGGAGCGTTTCTGCGATACCCATCACGAAGCGATTCTGCGCCTGATCGAACTGGCTGCCCGGAATGCTCATGCCCACGGCAAGTGGATCGGCATCTGCGGCGAACTGGCAGCTGATACAAGTCTCACAGAACGCTTTCTCCGTATGGGAATTGACGAACTCTCCGTATCCCCGGGGTTTGTTCTGAAGGTGCGGGATACTGTGAGAAAGCTGGATCTCTCCAAATAAGCAACAAGGCAGTTTTAGCATAATTCGTCGGAATTAGGTGCATAAAGCATGAAAACCTCCCTGAGAAAAGGGAGGTTTTTTGATGCAAAATGCATCAATTGTGGTAGAATGTGCAATAAAAAATGCACAAAATGCAATTGACAATGGGGACGAATCTAGTTATAATATACTTAGAATGCAATCCGAATCAAACAACAAACAATTATATGGGATGTGAGGTTACTATGAAGAAAATGAAAAAATGGCTTGCAGCAGCCATGTCCGTCTGCATGATGGGCAGTACAATGGCAGTGCTTCCGACAGAGACTGCTTCAGCTGCGGATTATTCCATGAACACAGGCAACGTTAATATGGAATACCTTGACAGAGGCGTTTCAGCAGTAAGCACCGGCAGCGGTATGCTGGTAAGCTGGCGTTTCCTTGCAAATGATGCAGACGATGCAACATTTGTACTTTACAGAGACGGCACTGAAATCTACAGAAGTGCAGCTGGCAAGGCTACTTGTTATCTGGATGCTTCCGGTTCTTCCAGTTCCAAGTACCGTGTTGATACACTGTCATCTTCTGGTTCTGTGCTCTCTTCTTCAAACTGCAGCATTATCACAGGCAGCAATCACTATGATATCAAGCTTGATCGTCCCGGCAGCCAGTACACACCGAATGACTGTTCTGTAGGTGACGCTGACGGTGACGGCGTGTATGAAATCTTCCTCAAGTGGGATCCTTCCAACTCCAAGGATAACTCTCAGAAGGGTAAGACAGATCCCTGTATCATCGACTGTTACAAGCTGGATGGTACAAAGCTGTGGAGAATCAATCTTGGCTATAACATCCGTTCTGGTGCGCA
>JAFURN010000074.1 GCA_017480865.1 Ruminococcus sp.
CCTGCTATGTTTCAAATTCCGCATATTTTCTTTGCTGTGTACTGTAACTAGGCTTCCTTGTTACGGTTTCACTGTATGGGAAAGTATTTTTGTATGCGGAATTTGGTTTGTTTGTTCGGCGAAAAAGCACATAATTTAAAAGCCAGGAGTTTCGCTCTCTGCGGAGAGCGACCAGGGCTGCCCGCCCTGGACCCGGCAAGCTGGCGCCAGCTTGACCGCTTTTCTGCCTTCGGCAGTTCGCCCGCTAAACTACAATTTATATTCTCCTGTTTTTGAAATAGAACAGAAAAAGACTGTTCTGCGGTATGAAATCGCAGAACAGTCTTTTCTTTTGCCGTATCGATGGACACAGCATCTATCTCAAAGCAGCATTTCACGCTTCACATAATGCGGTAAAGCTGTTCGTGGACGCAGACCTGCGCCCAGCCTGCGTCACTCTTCGCAGTGACTGCGATTCTTGCTGCTACTCTTATTGTATGCGAAAAATCAGAGTTTGCAACAAGGTAAATTATGAGACAGACGGTCCATGTTAGTTTTCGTAATACTTTGCACTGCGGAACTGAATTTCTCCCGAATAGGGATCATAGGTGATATCATGGTTCCGTGTGCTGTGAACGAGATAAGAATTTTTGTAGAATACAGGGATGAAAATCGCTTCGTCCAGAATGATCTGCTCCGCCTGAATACACAGGTCCGCAAGCTCCCTGTAGTCACGTGCACTCGTAACCTCTGCAAGAAGCGTATCCAGTGCCTTGACAGAGAAGCCGAAATCATTTTCTCCGGTGCGGAAGGTTTCCAGTACAGATGCAGCATTGTTTCGCTTGCCGCTGATACTGCACAGGGTTATTACATAGTCCTGTTCCGCAAGGTGCTTGTTGTACTCGGATTCCGGAACGGTTTTGATTCCTACATAGAATCCGAACAGGGACTGCCACATCTGAACGATCTCGTACAGATCTTCCGTTGCTGCCATATTCTCACACATGAGAATATCCGCAGAGGGAAGGGAGGTTACGCCCAGTTCACTGAGGCCCTCCTGAAACAGAGCCAGAGCATCTTCGTTTGCGGTATCGCGGATTGCAGGTTCCGACAGATAACTGCTGTATCTTGCTGTTCCGAGACGTGTTTCCGGCGGTACGATTCCATATGCACCCTCCACATCACCGCCGGTTTCACCGGTGAACATGCTTCTTGGAATTGCCATGGAAAGCGCTGTGCGGATCTTCTGATTCTGAAAAGCCTCCCAATCGGGATTCAGCAGAAGTCCCAGGGTTGCCGATTTCCAGGAGGATACCGTAAAGCTTTCCGCATCACTGTATTCTGCTTTGTAATAGGGAGTTGCCAGGATATCCGCCTTGCCGGCTGCGAATGCTTCCTCTGCTGCTTCCTGACTGTTACGGATCAGGAAGGTCACATCGGAGGGATAAACCTTCTGCACGGTGTTGTTGGCAGAATTCTCTTGCAGATAAATGAGGTTATCGCTGCCATAGGGGTCATAGAGCCATCTCCGCAGGTAGAAGCCGTTGTTGGAGATAACAGACTCTTCATCGAGTCCATATCTGCCGCTTGTCTGCTCAAAGAATGCCTCATTGCAGGGCATCGCTGCCGGAAGACTGAGAAGAGAAAGAAAATCGGCACAAGGCTCTGCCAGTTCGAAAACAAGTGTGTTTTTGTTTTCCGCATAGACGCCCAGAGCGTCCGGTTCTGCCTTGCCGCTGATGATTTCCTCCGCACCTGCCAGACAGCGGAACATCTCCCGGTAGGGAGATTTTGTCTCTTCCCGGAACATTCTCTGGAAGGCAAAAACAAAGTCCTCTGCGGTTACATTCCACGTTTCACCTTCATCAATGGCTTCGTTGCGGTTTTCGTCGTGATACCAGTAGCTGTCATCACGGAGGGTAAAGGTATAGCGCAGTCCGTCCTCAGTTACGCTGTAAAAGGACGATACGCCGTAGGTAATGGTGCCGTCGGGCTGTTCCTCCACAAGCCCCTGCATCATGTTCCGAAGCACCATGAAGGCAGCTTCGTTTTTCGCAATCTGGGGATCGAGACTGTCCGGATTTTCTGTCAGCGTGTACGTGAACAGATAGCCGGAACCATCGCCTTCGTCCTTCTGGAACGGCAGCTGACAGCCCGTCAGCAGCAGTACCGGACACAGCATCCCCGCTGCAATTTTTTTGCTCATGAGTATATTCCTTTCCGTATCGTACATCTTGTCCGATGTACATCGTACTTATTTTATTATATCATTCCTTTCCCGGAATTACAACTACAAATTTCAATCGAACATGAAAAAACAGTTACAATTGCTTGACAAATTCCTTGACGCATGGTACACTATTGATATAAAAATGATATTTCTGGGAGGGTTTATCATGAAGTTTAAACGAATCGGAGCGATGCTGACCGCAGCAGTTATGGCAGCATCTGCACTGACTACATCTGCATTTGTCGGTTCTGCGGCGGCAGAGGTGCTTATGAGCGATACCTTTGAAAGCGGCTACGGCGCATGGAAGGGCGTTGGCTCTACGCTGTCCATCAGTTCTGACTATGCACACAGCGGTACAAATTCTCTGTATGTGTATGACCGTACCGAATCCTGGGGCGCACCGAGATGCTCCCTGTCTGGTATTGCCTATGCCGGCAACAGCTACACCTTTGATGCGTGGGCGATGTATGCTGAGGGTAACGATACCGAACAGATGGCACTGAAGCTGATCTATACGGACAGTTCGGGTCAGGATCATTACCAGCAGATCACAGGTGCGACTGCAAAGAAGGGCGAGTGGACACAGCTTTCCGGTACATACAATATTCCTGCGGATGTAACAGGACTCATTCTGTATGTGGAAATGCCCGGCGCATCCACAGACCGCTGCTATTACATTGATGATATCACCGTTAATGGCGAACGTCTGGATGTGGAGAAGGAGACATCTTATCTCAATGACTTTGATGATGGTACAGCCCAGGGCTGGAATGCAAGAGGCGCTGCAACGGCGACCGTGACAAAGGATTACAGTCACAGCGGTGATTACAGTGTATATGTCACCGGCAGAACGCAGCTGTGGAACGGTCTGACCTCTGCGAAGGATGATATTCTGGAGGCAGGCAAATATTATCGTCTGGGCTGCTACGTCATGTATAATGGCGATCAGTGGACAGATACGCAGAAATTCTCCATCAATCTTCAGTATGATATGAACGGCAAGGAGAATTATTACACCATTGCAACAGAAACTGCCAATAAAGGCGAATGGACCTATGTAGGCAGCGAACTGACCATTCCGGAGGGTGCAACCAACTGCTATGTATATGTGCAGACGGGCTATGTTTCCACCGCTGCGGAACAGGACCTTATGGATTTCTATGTGGATACCTGCTCCGGTGAGCGTCTGCCTGACCCGGCAATTGAAGAAGACATCACTGCACTGAAGGATGCTTACAGCGATTATTTCAAGCTGGGCTGCGCTTGTGCAGATTCTGAATTCACACAGGGTGCAACCAAGGACCTCATCCTCAAGCACTACAACAGCCTTACCCTCGGCAACGAACTGAAGCCGGACAGCGTTCTTGATCTTAATAAGACACTGGCTTATGCACAGGAAACCGGTGACTATACCGCACCGCAGATCTCTCTCAACGAAGCAGATGCCATGCTGAAATTTGCAGGAGAAAACAAGATTCCGGTACGCGGTCACGTTCTTGTATGGCACAGCCAGACGCCCGACTGGTTCTTCAAGGAAAACTATGACGCAAGCGCAGATTGGGTAACGCCTGAGGTAATGAATCAGAGACTGGAGAACTACATCAAGCTTGTCATGGAAACACTGGCAGCAGATTACCCGGACGTAGAATTCTACGCATGGGACGTTGTGAACGAAGCGGCATCCGACTCCGGTACCATCCGTCCGGCTGGCTCCAACAATACCGTCAGCGGTCAGTCTGCATGGGTATCCGTATACGGCGATCAGTCCTATATCATCAAGGCTTTCGAGTATGCAAACAAGTATGCTCCGGCAGGCTGTAAGCTTTTCTACAATGACTATAATGAGTATGCTCCGAGCAAGCAGGCTTATATCATCAGCGATATTCTCACACCTCTGATCGAAAAAGACCTGATCGACGGTATGGGCATGCAGTCTCATATCGGTATGAGCAGCCCTTCTATTGAACTGTATCAGCAGTCTCTGCTGGCTTATGCAGACCTGGGTCTGGAGGTGCAGGTCACAGAACTTGACATATCCCAGAAGTCTAATGCTGTCACCGATCAGCAGGAGCTGGCACAGCGTTATCAGGATGTATTCAAGCTCTATAAGGAAATGAAGGATTCCGGCGTGAATCTGTCCGCTGTTGTTATCTGGGGCATCACCGACTCCACAAGCTGGATCGGCGGTTATCCGCTGCTGTTTGATAAGAACTATGCAGCGAAGGAAGCATATTATGCGGTCATTGATACAGATTCTGAGGTAGATAAGATCCAGACGATGTCTGCTTACTATTACGATGGTTCAGAGGGAGACATGCAGCGTGCACTGGATGCACAGCCCGCACAGTACATCAAGGATACCGATATCAGCTTTAAGGCAATCTGGAATGACGACATGGTGCACATCCGCTTCTATCATGTTCCCGAAAATATCAGAGGTATTGAGGTTTACGGCAGTGCAGAAAATCAGAAGGGTGAATTCTTGAACGCACTGGAAATACTTCCCGAATATGAGCATACATCTGAATACGATGTCAGCACAAGACTGTCGGGCAAGACAGGCGATACGATTTATCTGGATTTCCGTATTGTACTTGAAACAGAGGGCGGAACGAATAAGTGTTATACATGGAACGATGCTCAGTTTGCAATAGATGGGCCTTCTGACGGTAACCTTCCCACCTGCGGCATCGTAACCCTCAAGAAGCAGCCGAAAATGGCAGAAGCCGCAAAGGGCACTCCCGAAATTGACGGCACTATTGACTCCGCATGGGATGCTGCAACTGCGATCAGTCTCGACACCTACACCCTCGGCAATGGTGCAACCGGTACTGCAAAGATGCTCTGGGATGAGAATTACATCTATGTTCTTGCCGAGGTCAAGGACCCTGTCCTCAGCAACAAGAGCACAAATGTGTATGAGCAGGATACCTTTGAGGTATTCTTCGATGAAAACAACAACAAGACAGCTTTCTACGAATCCGATGACATTCAGGCTCGTGTTTCCTACACCGGCGAAAAGTCTGTAACAGACGGTCTGTCTACAGATAAATTCATCTCCGCAGCTGCGACTACTGCTGACGGTTATCTGGTAGAATATGCTCTGCCCTTTACCATTGCACCTTTCAGCGCAGGTCAGGTCGTGGGCTTCGACGTACAGATCAATGATGACGGAGACGGTGCAGGCAAGCGTACTTCTATTGCAAACTGGAATGACCTCTCCGGTATGGGTTATACAGACCCCTCCGGATTCGGTGTTCTGAAGCTTGTAGGTGATGGCTCCGAGCAGACCTCTACTACAGTTTCTACCACCACAACCACAACAACTACCACCACGACCACTACAGTAACAACGACTACAGGTACAGGCAGCGATACCACTGAAACGACTGTACCGCTTGATGTACTGCTGGGTGATGTCAATCAGGACGAAATGATCTCACTGATCGATGTGGTGTATCTGAACAAGTACATGGCAAAGGCACTGGATTTCAACGATGCGCAGAAGCTGGCTGCTGACTGCTGTGATGATGACAAGCTGAATGGTGCAGACACTGCGTCATTGCTGCGGTTTGTTGTCCGGATTATCGATACTCTGCCGACCATTCCGGAGTAAGAGCATGTAATTTTTATGATACGGAAAAAGGACAGGTGCTGCGGTGCCTGTCCTTTTCTGTCAGGTCTTACGCATGAAAAAAGAGTGGGAGTCAAAATCAAAAGGATGTGTTAAAATGGGTATGAGATGAACGGAATACCATCATATGACACGATACAAAGAGTCTGTGCAATGATCCATCCGGATGAACTGAAAAAATGTTTCTGCCAATGGGTAGAATCTGCCTGCAAATATCAACCTTCTGAAACAGCATCCTACTAAAATCCGTGTCGCCGGAAAACGTTGCCGCTGTTCCTATGATGGTGCTTTCCTCGCTTCTGTTTTACTTGCTTTTCATGCGTAAGCCCTGGGTTTACCGGAAAAGAATCTTGACCTCAGAGGGATTTTGTGCTAAAATAAAAAGGAACGTGTATTTTTACGAATGAAAGGGTGAATCGGCAGATGAAAATTCTGGTAGTTGGTATGGGTCTGATCGGCGGCTCGGTCTGCAAGGCGCTGAAGGCAAATTCAAAGGAAGAGGTTTACGGATGCGATATCGATGAGTCTGTTTTGCAGGCAGCACTTGCAGACGGTGCCATTGACGGCATCGGCAAAATGGAGGATGGTGTTTACGATATCTGCATCGTGTGTCTGCATCAGCGTGTGGCACAGCCTTGTATGAAGCAGGCGCTTCCGTTCCTGAAGAAGGGTTCTATTTTAATGGATATGTGCGGTCTGAAGGGGCAGATGGTACTGGAATTTACCAATGCCTGCCGGATCGCAGGAGTTGACTATGTGGGTACGCATCCCATGGCAGGCAGAGAAAAAAGCGGTTATTTTGCGAGCATTCCGAATCTGTTTGACCGTGCAAACTTTATTATTACACCAACCTATGGCACAAACAATGCTGCGGTAGAAAAGGTATCCGCACTGGCAAAGGTTATGGGTTTCGGAAAGATCGTCCTGACAACCCCTCACCGCCATGATGATATGATCGCATATACCTCTCAGCTTGCACATATTGTATCCAGTGCGTATGTAAAGGATGACTGTATGGATGATGCAGTTTCCTTCTCGGGCGGAAGCTTTCAGGATATGACCCGTGTTGCAACGATGGATGAAACCTTGTGGTCATCCTTGTTTATGGACAACCGTCTGCTGCTGCTCCATCATCTGGAACTGCTCATTGCTCATCTGTCGGAGTATCGTATGGCATTGGAAATGCAGGATGAAGCGGCACTGAAACTGCTGATTGCAGACGGCAGACGTGTGCAGGAAGAAAATGTACGCAAGAAGAAACATGACCTCGAAGAAAAGGAGCAGAACGCATGAACTGGACACAGGTAGATATTTACACATCCACAGCAGGGATCGATATGCTGTGCAGCAATCTGATGGATCTGGGCATCCGCGGCTTTTCCATTCAGGATGCTGCTGATTTCAATGAGTTTCTGGAAAATAAGGACGGAAAATGGGACTATATTGATGAGGATCTGATGGGTCTGTCAAGCTGTGAAAGCTGCGTGACCATCTATCTTCCCGAGGATTCTCAGGGTGCGGAGACCCTGCAGATGGTGCAGGAACTGCTGCGCCGCATGAAGACAGAGGATACCGGGCAGGTATACGGCAGACTGGAAGCAGTGCTTTCGGGGATTCGTGAAGAAGACTGGGCGAACAACTGGAAGCAGTATTTCAAGCCCTTCTGCGTAGGCGAAAAGCTGCTCATCAAGCCCAGCTGGGAGGAATGCGAGGCACAGGACGGACGTGTAACGCTGGAAATCGATCCGGCAAGCAGCTTTGGTACAGGTCAGCATCACACAACACGTCTTTGTCTGGAGCTTCTGGAAAAGGAAGTACAGGCAGGCACAAAGCTTCTGGATCTGGGCTGCGGAAGCGGAATCCTGTTCATCGGCGGTATGCTGCTGGGTGCAGACAGGGTATTTGCTGTGGATATCGAAGAAAACGCATCCCGTATTGCGGCAGAAAATGCACAGAAGAATCATCTTCCTGGGGAGCAGTACACCGTGCGCTGCGGCAATATCCTTTGCGATGATGCATTGGTCGAGGAGATCGGCGGCGGTTATGATGTGATCTGCGCAAATATTGTAGCAGATGTTCTGAAGGCAATGGCACCGATTTTCCCGAAATTCCTGAAGGATAACGGTATTCTGATCATTTCGGGTATCATCAGCGAACGCAAGGATGAGGTGCTGGAGACAGTAAAGGCACATGATTTTGTTGTACTGGATGCAAGAGAGAAGGAAGGCTGGGCGGCAGTGAAGCTGCAGAAGATTGCGGGAACTTCCTGCCATTGTGATGCGCAGTAAATATAAGGCTTTCAGTCCGGCAATCTGTCGGCGATGATTCGGGACGAGTGGTTCCGAATGGCTGTTTTGCAGCCATGACAAGGCAAGAAAGGAGCCAGAATTTTGGCAAGAAAAAAACAACCGGAGAAAAAGAGAGAAATCCAGTCCATTCCCAATGCCTACATTGAAGGTGCAGGTATTGTTGCAGAGGAAAAAATTACCGAAACCCTGGAGAAGAACTACATGCCCTATGCTATGAGCGTGATCATCTCCCGTGCACTGCCGGAAATCGACGGCTTCAAGCCCTCCCACCGCAAACTCCTGTATACCATGTATAAGATGGGACTTTTAAATGGTGCAAGAACCAAGTCCGCAAACGTCGTGGGTCAGACCATGCGTCTTAATCCTCACGGTGATGGTGCGATTTACGAAACTATGGTGCGTCTGGCACGCGGCAATGAATCCCTGCTGCACCCTTATGTGGATTCAAAGGGAAACTTCGGCAAGGCATATTCCCGTGACATGGCATATGCGGCAAGCCGTTATA
>JAFURN010000075.1 GCA_017480865.1 Ruminococcus sp.
ATAGAAGCATTCAATATGTCCATGGGAGATCAGCTTATACAGATTTTTCAGTCCTGCCTGATTGCGCACCAGAATGATCTGATGGAAGGAAGGCAGCTTCTTGACATCGATATCTGCGGTCTTGGTGTTCAGTTCATACAGCTTTTCCAGACCCTTTTCCTGAATCAGCTGACTCACCAGCCGGATGTAGATTTTTGCCAGCATCTGGGCATCGCTGTCCGCACGGTGGTGGTCAAATTTGCCAAGTTTCAGTGCCTTTGCCACCTGATTCAGCTTATGTCTCGGAAGCTGCGGCAGCATCACCTGACAAAGCACCAATGTATCAATGGTCACAAAGGAAAAATCCATATTCTGCCGTTTGCAGACATTACGGATAAAGGAAGTGTCAAAGCGTGCATTATGTGCCGCAAGCACTGGCTTATCATTACCGCAGAAGGCAATAAATTTTTCAAGCGCCTGACGCTCCGAAGGAGCATCTGCAACCATGGCATCTGTGATGCCGGTCAGTTCCGTAATTTTTGCAGGAATGGGCCGTTCGGGATTTACCATGATCTGGAAGCTGTCTACGATCTGCATATTGCGCAGCTTCACAGCACCGATCTCTGTCAGTCTGTCAGTCACAGGATTCAGACCGGTGGTTTCCACGTCAAAGAGAATGATTTCATCGTTTATGCTGCGTTCATCCGGCTGGTCGATGATCACCTTCTTCATCAGATCATTGACAACATAAGCCTCACAGCCGTAAATCACCTTGAAGTTATCGTCCTTGAGTCCATTCCATGTGTTCATGGCATCCGGGAAAGCCTGGGCAATACCGTGGTCAGTAATGGCGATCGCCGGATGTCCCCAGCTGTGCGCTCTCTTGACCAGTGCGCTGCACTCTGTCACTGCGTCCATTTGTGACATGGAGGTATGGCAGTGGAGTTCTACACGCTTTTTCAGTGCATTGTCAGTGCGTCCCTTTCGCTTGACCATGACAATAGAATCAGGTTTCATGACATCTTCATGTGCAAAGTTATCGTAGTCAATTTTGCCGCAGATGAGCAGTGTGCTGCCCTTCTTGATTTCGCCCAACGGCATTTTTCCGATATTCTCATTGGTATCAAAAATCTTCACCAGAACCGAGTTCTGATCATCTGTAATCTGGAGTGTTACAACGGTACGTTCTCCTCGTACCTCCTTGAATTCAGGCTTTGCAAAAACATCACCCAGAATAACTGTGCGCCGTCCCTGTTCGTTCAGCGCTTCATCAATAGACATGGGAATATCCCGGATCTGTCTGCCCTTAATCAGTACGCCGCTGTCCGGTACAATACCAGGAATCTCGCTGCTGACCGGGACAGATTGTGCTGCGCCTGCACCCTGTGCTTCTTTCTTAGAAGGCGGTGCTGTCTGAGGCAGTACAGAGGTCTGTTTGGGAAGATTCTCCTCTGCCTTATGAATCATCTCCTGAAATTCCTCCTCGGAGACTGCATTTCCGCCTGAAAGCTGCACTGTAACAAGCTTTGAAAACATTCGTTCGATCAGACCCCGCAGCTTTTCCGGTACATGGTACTGCATAAGGATATCATATCCTCCGTTTTTCAGGGTGATATGCAGCTGATCACCATCCAGCGCAACATCCGCACCGTCCAGAAAGCCGTTGATCACGGACAGTTCCCGCTTCAAAAAAATCAGCAGATCATCAAAATATGCCATATCAAAGGCTTCTTCTGCATATCTTGGAAGAATACGTACCGTTTCGATCTGCAAAAGCTGCTCCAGATGATGTTCAAAAGTGAAGACATCCGTTGCAGGAATCAGCTGCGGAAATTTCACAAAAAAGGAAATTCGTGTCAGATTGTCCGAATAGGTCAGCTTATGAATCATGCCATCGTGCATCGATTCCGGAATCTGCGGATGATATTCCTCGAAAAAATCAAAAAGACGGTACTCCATGATTCACGCCCCTTCCTTATAATTTCTCAATCTCTGCCAGAAGTTCTGCTACAATATCTGCTTCATCCACCTTGCGCAGAACCTCTCCCTTCTTAAAAAGAATTGCACAGCCGTCACCGCCTGCAATACCGATATCCGCTTCACGAGCCTCGCCCGGTCCGTTCACTACGCAGCCCATAACGGCAACCTTGATATCCTTGTCTACCTGCTTCAGGGCTGCTTCCACCTTCTGAGCCGTTCCGACCAGATCGATTCGTGTTCTGCCGCAGGTGGGGCAGGATACGATCTGAGGACCCTTGCGCAGTCCCAGACATTTGAGGATATCGTAGGCAGCTGCAACCTCAGTTTCCGGCTGATCGGTCAGAGAAACCCGGATGGTCTCTCCGATTCCGTCATGAAGCAGACCGCCGATTCCGATTGCAGATTTGATCAGACCCATATGTGCTGTACCCGCCTCTGTCACGCCCAGATGCAGCGGATAATTGCAGGTTTCCGCTGCCAGACGATACGCATCGATCATCGTGTGTACATCGGAGGATTTGATGGAAATTACAATGTCATCAAAATCACATGCTTCCAGAAGACGCACATGACCCATTGCACTTTCTACCAGAGCCTCCGGTGTGGGGGCACCATACTTTGCGAGAATTTCCTTTTCCAGAGAGCCGGCATTCACACCGATCCGGATGGGAATATTTCTGCTCTTACAGGCTGCAACCACCTGCTTTACCTTATCCATACCGCCGATATTTCCCGGATTGATGCGGATCTTGTCAATACCGGCAGCTGCTGCTTCCAGCGCAAGGCGATAGTCAAAATGGATATCTGCAACCAACGGCACGGAAATCTTTTCCTTGATCGCAGGAATCAGCGCAATGGCTGACATATCCGGAATGGCTGCTCGGATGATCTCACAGCCTGCCTTCTCCAGGGATACCGACTGTTCCACACTGCCTGCAATATCATCGGAACGTGTATTCAGCATGGACTGAATGTAGATATGGGAACCGTCCAGCAGATAATTTCCTACACGGACGGGCTTTACATTTCTTCTCATAATTTTCTCCTTTCCGCAGTGTGCGCAGACCGCCGATGCAGCCTGCGCAGGTTTTCCTTATGCAAAAAATCTTGATACATCCTGTACCGTAATCACGATCATCAGCAGGAACAAAGCTGCCATGCCGATCAGATGCACCATAGCCTCCCGTTCCTTCGCAATGGGCTTGCGCCGGATCGCTTCGATCACCATGAACAGGAAACGGCTGCCGTCCAGTCCGGGAATGGGAAGCAGATTGAAAATCCCCACATTGATGGTGATAAACACCGTCAGGGAAAGCAGGGAATTCAGCCGCTCTGTCCAGTTGGTGCCGGCTGTTGCTGCATCACTGATAACGGAAATCGTTCCGATGGGACCGGATAAATCGTGGAATCCGTATTTTCCTGTGACCAGATCGCCCAGTGACATCCAGATCAGCTTGCCCGTGGCAATTGTATCCCGAAAGGCAAATTCCGGTACATTGAGTACACCCTTTTCCGCGCCCAGCACATAGAAATCCATTCGTCCGCCGGACAGCTGATGCTCGAATTTCACATGCTCCAGTGTAATCTTTTCACCGCCCCGTTTCACGACCAGGGTGAAATCATTGACGTCTGTTGCCTGGAGTTTGTAGGTCAGGTCTGTAATGGACCAGATATAGGAACCATTCATGGAGATGATTTCATCGCCCGCCTGAAGTCCGCATTCTTCACTGGTTGATACCGGAGCATCTCCCTTCAGATTCATCAGGGACCAGTTTTTCATATTGTAGCCGTAGGTGAAATAGCTTTCCCTTGCAAACTGGCTGACTGTCCGTGTAGGCACCAGATCATTCATACAGGTGGTCACAATGAGCAGCACAAACCCCAGTACGATATTCATAAAAGCACCGGCAAGCACCACGATCATGCGCTGCCAGACCTTTTTCTTCTCGTATGCTCTGGGATTGTTACTGCTTGTATCCTCCCCTTCCATGGCGCAGAAGCCGCCTATGGGCAGAAGCCGCAGACTATACAGAGTCTCCCCTCTTTGAAACTTCAGAATCTTCGGTCCCATACCAATTGCGAATTCATTCACCTGAATGCCGTTTGCTTTCGCAGCAATGAAGTGTCCGAATTCGTGAATGGCAATGATAAAACCAAATACAACAATTGCAATAAGAATTGTCCATATCGACATAGCGATGTAAATCCTTTCCTGAATCAAGCTTGCTTATTTTATCATGAGCCGAACTGCCTCACGGGCAGCTGCATCCGCTTCCAGTACATCAGAAAGTGTACAGATCTCCTTATAAGGCACGGTATTCATAGCGGATTCCACCAACTTTGCAATCTGGAGGAAACCGATTTTTCCCTGCAGGAATGCAGCAACCGCAACCTCATTTGCACCGTTCATAACTGCCGGAACCGTACCGCCCTTGCGGATCGCATCAATTGCCAGAGGAAGACAGCGGAAAGTCTCCATATCCGGCTTTGCAAAGGTCAGCTGACCGTAATCACAAAGGGAAAGACGGCCTGTAGGACAGGGCATTCTGTCGGGATACAAAAGTGCATACTGAATGGGAATCTTCATATCCGGAACACCCATCTGGGCGATTACCGAATAATCATCATATTCTACGGCAGAATGTACCACGCTCTGACGATGCACAACGACCTCGATCTGTTCAGGCGTTACATCAAAGAGCCACTTTGCTTCAATAAACTCCAGCCCCTTATTCATAAGTGTTGCCGAGTCAATGGTGATCTTGCTGCCCATATCCCAGTTGGGATGCTTTAAAGCATCCGCAGCAGTTACCTGCGTCAGTTCATCCCTTGTCTTACCGTAAAAAGGTCCGCCGGATGCGGTCAGTATAATCTTATGCAGCTGCTTTCTGGAATTTCCCTGCAAACACTGAAAAATTGCAGAATGCTCACTGTCAACCGGCAGAATGGGAACACCCTTCTCCTCCGCTGCCTTCATTACCAAAGAACCGCCTGCTACCAGGGTTTCCTTATTGGCAAGCGCAATGGGGATTCCCGCTTCAATGGCTGTCAGTGTCGGCTTCAGACCTACCATGCCTACAACGGAGTTAAGCAGAATATCCGCTTCTGTATCCGCTGCGATTTCACAGAGTCCGTCCATACCCGCAAGCACCTTCACCTGTACATCGCAAAGACGCTGGCAGAGTTCATGATATAATTCCTCGCAATAGATGCAAACCATCTTCGGCTGATACCTGCGCACCTGCTGCTCCAGCAAATCAAGGCTCCGATAAGCTGCCAGCGCATGCACCGCAAAGCCGTGTTTTTCTACAACCTCCAGCGCCTGGGTACCAATCGACCCTGTTGAGCCCAAAATGGAAATTCGTTTTCCCATGTTAGGACACTCCTCTCTCTATGCGGCAACACCCCTCATAGACACACTATGAGGGGGCTGTCTTGTTTTATCAAACTGAATAAATCGGAATTGCCGATACGCATGCATAGAACACCGGAATGGTGAACAGCACACTGTCAAAGCGATCCATCACACCGCCGTGACCCGGCATAATCTTTCCAAAATCCTTGATGTTTCTCTGTCTCTTGATCAGAGATGCGCTCAGATCGCCCAGTACACCTGCTACAGAGCATACCGCAGCCGTTACGATCAGCCATAGATACTGCACGTGAACACCTGCAATCAGTCCATAAATGACACTGACCAGAATCATCACGACAATATCCAGGACGATTCCGCCCAGAAATCCCTCAACTGTTTTCTTCGGACTGATTTCCGGACAAAGCTTGGTCTTGCCAATGAATGTACCGGTAAAATATGCGCCTGTATCGGAAATCCATGCAGCACACAGCGCCAGAATTACATACACCAGACCAAACTTCGGACTCATCCGAAGCAGCGTTACCAACAGGTTCATGGAATATGTAAGAAATACGGTCACCATAAGCATGAATGCCGTCTGCTGAAAGGAACGCTCCTTATGGTGCTTGATGAAATCAAAGAAAATCAGCATAACAGCAGTAACCAGAATCAGCGTATCCCATCCGTAGGCTCCATAAAAACGGAAAAAAGGTGTAAGTAAGGCTGCACCACAGGCACTGCCAAAGGACAGCATATACTTTGTACAGCGGTCCGCCTTGAACAGTTCCAGGACTGCCATAGCAGAAATCAGACCGATACACAGCGGATACAAGAATGTCTTATGCAGGATCAGCACCAAAATCAGCAACGCTGCTGCGATAACACCTGAAACAATACGTGTTTTCATAGAGTCAGACACCTCCAAACCGACGTCC
>JAFURN010000076.1 GCA_017480865.1 Ruminococcus sp.
CGTCCATATCACCAGCATCCTTCTGCGCTTCTGTAAGTGTTTCCAGCGTCACCAGATACTTTTGCAGCAGTACCGCATCCAGAAGGCTCACAGAACCATCCTGATTCACATCACCCTTTTCTGCACCCGGGAATACATCTGCAACCGTACAGATATCCACTGTCTTTACCGCACCGCCCGGTGTTGTGATTTCTACAGAATATGTACCCTTAGCGGCATTTTCTACGGTATGGGATGCAGCAGTCGCCCCCTCGATCGGTACACCGTCCAGGAGCCACTGGAACTCAAGTCCCTCTGCGGCTGTACGGACATTCAGTTCCAGAGAATCGCCTTCCATCAGGTATTCTGTCCGTTCTGCGGAGTAGATATGAAAGCTGTCCGATATGATATACTCTCCGGAGTTCACCTCACCTACATTCTTCCAGGAATCCTTTTCATCCTGAATGGATACACGGATATTGGAAAGGACTGCTCCCGGTTCCAGCCCCATCAGTTCCCCGAAGGGAATGCGAAATTCCACGGTGCTTCCATTGTGCTTCTGCACGCAGCCATAGGGCGTGCCGTTGTTGAAGTAAATAAAACCGTTGCCCTGGTAATAGAGCCAGTACTCCTTGCCGGTATTTACATTTTTGATTTTGAGGTTATATACCGGAGCCTGGGCGCTGTGTTCAATCTCCGCCATGACATACAGATATTTGTCATCGTTTGTAACATGCAGGGTATTGCTGTCTGTATCGTCATTGTCATACCGAATCTCCTCTGCACGTTCCGAGGCACTGCTGATAAAACCATCTGCTGAGGCGATCTGATTGATGGTGTAGAGTTCTCCATCCGACTGCGGCAGGACATTCACTGCATTCGTCTGATAAAAGCTACTGTCTGTCAGCTTCGCCTGATCCGCTGTCTCTGTTACCGTAAAGCTGCCCATATAATTTGCACCCAATGCAGAATTCCATGTGCCGGTATTGGCAAACTTCACAGAACGCAGATGCATCTCCTCCACGGTATTGTTTCCGGTGGAAAGCTTGAAGTAGACATTCCACTGTCCCGGCTCCATGCCCCCCGGAAGCTTCAGCTGAAATTCCGGAGAAACGGTGGTGCAGGAGTACCACTCTCTTGTATTTACATCCACCTCTGTACGGATATAATTTCCGTCCTTCTCGAGGAGGATCTCCGCCTTCTGGTCCATGAGAGGGTTAGCAAAGCCGGTGTTTTCAATATCCGCCTGAAGGGTCAGCACACCGCCCTGCTCTGCCTCTGCACTCAGGTCAGAGTCTCTCACAACAAAACGATACCCCAGATGATCCCGCATGAACTTCCACACCGTTTCACCGTAGTATGCGCTGTTGTCAACACCTTCCACATCGTACTGCTCGCCGAAGGTGTAATCCTTGTAAAGCTGATAAATATTGGAGTTGATATAACTCAGGTGGGTGCTGTACATTTCCGGAATGGCATTCTCCGGAAGGTAAGTATCGTACTGCATGGCAAATTCCAGATTTCCGGAAAACTCACCGCCGTAGTAGCTGTTTATGCTCTGACGGCCGACCCATTTCAGATCTCTTTCACGGTCATGGAAGGTGCCCAGGTCGGAATTGCTGCCCATATAGCCATCGTTGTAAAGGCAGACACGTGCAGCATCACTGCCCGGCTCGGATACATATTCACCGATATCCTCATATTCAATCCCCGCCCATGTGGTAAAGGTAAGCGGCGTACGCACTGTGACAGGGATCTCCTCCGGAACCACATCCAGCAGAATATCCAGAAGCCTTGCCTTATCCTCAAAGGAACAATATTTTCCGCCCCAATGTTCCCCCCATGAGCCGACAAATCCGGATTCCACAAAGGCAAGGATATCCTTGTAATCCTCCAGAAGTCCGTCTGCACGGATCTGCTCGATATGCTCTACCATCTTATCATAGGTTGCAGGTTCGGGATTCAGATAGCCGTTTGCATCATACCGGAAACGCAGGGCAATGATGCAGCCGTTTTTCCGGGCGTTCTCCAGAGTCTGACGCACGTTGGTGAAAAAAGTCTCGTCCAGGTCGTAGTCCGTACCCGGTGTGTAATTGCCCTCTTCGTCTGTGGTACCGTTGACGCCGCTGGAAAATCCGCCGATATCAACCAGGATCAGCATGAAGTTTCCAGTAGGATTGTATACCGGCGTATTGCCGGGCTTGCAGGAATACCAGAGTGTGCTGGTATAGCCTGCACCAGGATTTGCAATGGTTTCTGTGGATTCCGTATAGCTGATGCCGGAATCTGCCAGTTCCTCCCCGGAAGCACGAACAAAGGTTTCTGTCGGAACAACGGCAGTAAAGACTGCGGCTGCGAGGAATGTACATATCATTTTTGTAAGCTTCATAAACGCTTCCTTTCTGTATCTTTCTTCTGTCAGAGAATCTCGTTTATCCAGACACGCATCTGATTTTCTCCCCGGTTGCCCCAGGTGTAATAGGGAACTGCCGTTGCAGTATAAGGCATATATACCGGCGGCACATCTGTATAAAGCGCGTCCTGCTGCCCGATCCGGACAGCTTCGGCATGGAGACGAACAACATTGCACAGAGGTGCCTGCGTGCCGGCAGAAATTGTGATATTACCATTCCTTCTGAGCCGGATGGACAGTACATCACCATCGTTGTCTGCACCTTCAAAGCAATACACGAGCGGGCCTCTGCAAAGGGCAGTACAACCAGTCAATGCCGGCACCTTTGAGGAAGCATAGATAAACCGGGGCGTATCATCCAGGATCAGCTGCACCGTATCTCCGTCTGAAACAGGAATCCGGACATATCCCTTTTCCGGGGCAAGTACATGATCGGCACCGTTTACAGAAAGAGAAAAATGCCTGCTCCAACGGGGAATCCGCACAGCCAGCCAGCCGCCGCCTTCTACAACACGGTAGGTCACTGTAAAGCCATAGGGATACTCTGTTTCGCAGTTCAGCTTCATGCCGTTTTCAAAGGACACTGTACCGGCTGCAAACATATGACAATATGCTGTATCGGCATCTGCGCCATACGCATATTCTCCAAAGGAGGATATGAGTCTTGCTGCGTTAGGCGGACAGCATGCACATGCATACCAGCCCGGACGTTCGGGAAGATCATGACGATGTGTGGGAGAAATACCGGATATTCCCGGAACAACTTCAAGAGGATTCACATAGAAGAAGCGTTTTCCATCCAGCTGCATGCCGGCAAGAACCGTATTGTAAAATGCCTGTTCCATGACATCTGCATATTCGCCGTTTATATCATTTTCCAGCATCCGTGAAGCAAAAAACATCAGACCGATAGAAGCACATGTTTCTGCATAGGCGGTATCCGGCGGAAGGTCATAGTCAACAGAGAATGCTTCTCCATGCACCGTTGAACCGATCCCCCCGGTAATGTACATCTGTTTCCGGGTAATGCTCTCCCAGAGCCGGCAGCAGGCTGCATACAGTTCTGTATCTCCTGTTTCAGATGCCAGATCTGCCATAGCCGTATACAGATAAACGGCACGTACCGCATGCCCTCCGGCAGTATGCATTTTACGAACCGGCATGCCGCTCTGCTGGTAGTTGTTATCCTCTGCATTGTTGCCCCATACCGTCCAGCTGCGCATCTCCTTTTCTTTCTTATAAAAATCCGCATCCACGCCGCGGACGTTGATAAAATGCTCCGCCAGTTCCAGACAATGCTGGTTTCCGGTGGTACGATACAGCTTCATCAGAGCAAGCTCTACCTCAGGATGACCCGGATAACCCGCCTGCCCTTTCGTGATGAACCGGTCGTAAATATGCTCCGCATTGCGCTCCATCACACGAAGCAGCTTGTCCTTTCCCGTAGCTTTATAATACGCACAGGCTGCCTCCATCATGTGACCGCTGCAATACAGTTCATGTCCTTCCAGCAGGTTGGTCCAGCGTTTCTCTTTGTCCTTGATCGTAAAATATGTATTGAGGTACCCGTCAGTATCCTGTGCCGCAGCAATTCGATCGATCAACCGGTCCACCTGCGCTTCCAGTTCCTGATCGGGAAATGCAATCAGTGAAAAAGCTGCCGCCTCGATCCATTTGGCAGCGTCACTGTCCTGGAACACCATACCATAAAAACCATCGCCGGTATCCTCTCCGCGAACTGCGCGCCCGGCATTTATGAAATTCTGCACCACATGGCTCTTTTCCGTATCCGGCGCTTCATCACAAAGAACACTGTACTGATAGGGGATCACTGTGTCTTTTATCAGTTTCTGATACCGGGCAATGAACCCCTGAGATCTGTAGCTGCCTGCGGAAATACGACTCTGCGTCTTCATATTCCATCCCTCCTATGTATCTTTTTGGGGAAATTGATTCTGCTGTAATCAGTATACCATATGTTTCCGCAGTTTTCAAGAGAGTTCAGAGAAGATATCCTTCTTTCAGAAACTGCAAAAAACCGTCACCGCAAGGAAATCACTCCCGGCGGTGACGGTTTTTCTATGAAAACCCATACTTTATTTTGCTTATTCCGCTGTCTCTGAGGATGCACGCTCCTCCTCAGATGTACTTTCCGCACTTTCCTCTGCTGCCTGCTCTGCCTCCAGTTCCTCCAGATAGTCCTTAAACTGCTCGCTCTCCCATGCGATCTGCTCCTCGACTTCCTCGTCGGTCATATTCACACCCACGGCAAGTCCCCAGTCATCAATATAGAAGGTAATGGTGTCCCCGCTGTCAAACATCAGCATGCTGAAATCACCCGTAGAGCCATCCTCCGCATTAGTAACCACCAATGTAAATCCGCTTTGCGTTTCCTCCTCTGTAAAGCTGCCGATCGTAATCTCTGTTTCTGTATCAGCGGCAAGGTTCTCCTCCAAAACGTTTTCACTGCTGATCTCACCATCGTTGGGATAAATGCAGATCTCCGAAATTTCAGCACCTGTCAGATTGCGAAACGTAACCTGATACTTTTCTCCTCCGGACCCGCAGCCAGCAGCACTGGAAAGCATTGCCGCAGCTGTAATAAGTCCTGCTATTCTGTATATTTTCATGATAGACCTCCTTCATGAATGCTTTTCTTTTCCATATTATAGCACAGCCCTCCGGGTATCGTCAAGAGAATTCATCGGTTTTGCAGGCTCGTGAAACCAAATTGAAAAAGTATGCGTCTATATGAGTAAAGCATAATACGAAACGGAGCTGATCACATGAAAAAAAGCATTACACGGAAGGGGTGGGGATGGCTCATGCCCAGTCTGCTGGGCGTTCTGCTCTTTTTCCTGCTTCCCTTCGGAATTGTCATATTTTACAGCCTGATCGACAGCGTGGTTACAAAGAAATTCGTGGGGCTGAAAAATTTCACGGAGCTCCTTGGAAACGAGGCTTTTCTCCTCGCCGTAAAGAATACGCTCCTTTTTACCCTGACTGCAATTCCGCTTTCCATGCTGCTGGCACTTCTGCTCGCTCTCCTGCTGGAACGTGCTGTACCTGCAAAAAGCATAC
>JAFURN010000008.1 GCA_017480865.1 Ruminococcus sp.
ACAATGAAAAAGCGTCCCTGAAGGGCGGCGGTAAGTCCAAGCGTGTTTCCATGGAAATCGTTGCGGACGGTACCCAGGCAAATGAAAATCCGGCGGCATGGTACAGAGGTCTCGGATGCATTACTGCAAATAATTCCTCCCGGCTGCTTCTTGACTATAAGGTAGAGCATCCCAAGGAATACGAGGAAATGATGCGCCTTCTGTTCCAGAAGGATTATGGTGTTGGTCTGCGCCATATCAAGATTGAACTGGGGGCGGATATTAATTCTTCCTCCGGTACAGAACCGGCTACTAAACGCTCCATGGAAGAACCTGCCGATGTTACAAGAGGTGCCGGTTTCCAGTTTGCAGCAGATGCAAAGGCGATCAACCCGGAAATCACACTGGATATTCTTCGCTGGGGTGAACCTGGCTGGGTCACAAAGGCGTTCGCCTACAGCCAGCAGCAGGGCTTTGAAGCAAGATATGCATGGTACCGCGACACGCTCATTGAAGCATATCGTGTATATGGTCTGCGGTTTGATTTTATCAGCGCAGATGCAAATGAAACTGACACAGCAGATGAAACCTGGATCCTCTATCTGCGCGGCCGCCTCGACCAGGAAAAGGATGCTCCCTATGACTTCCAGAAGATCAAGCTGATTGCGTCCGACGAGGTAGGCACACGCAATATTGCGGCACAGATGGTGGAAAACTACAAGCTCCGCAATGCGGTGGATGTAATTGGTCTGCATTATAATACATACGGCGATTCCTATACGAATCTCCTGAATGAAGCATATGGAAAGGAAATCTGGTACAGCGAAGGTGCTGCGCCCTGTAACCTGTCCCATCTGACCGTTCATGCAGACGGCTGCGGTCTTACCGGAAAAAATGGCGCTATTGATGTTGCGAACCGCATCATCAATAGCTATTATAACGGCAAAATGTGTATGTATGAATTCCAGCCGGCGATCGCATCCTATTATGATGGTTCCTGCTATGCGCCCAAGCATCTGATCTGTGCATGGGAGCCGTGGTCGGGTAACTACCGTCTGGACAGCGGCTTCTGGATGGCAATGCACTTCAACCGCTTCACGCCGAAGGGATGGATGTATGTAAACGGTGCATGCTATGGCGACGGCGAAGAGAATCACTCCATCACCAATACCTCCAATAACTTTATGACGCTGGTTTCCCCGGACCGCAGCGAGATGACCATGCATTTTACCAATGAGGATACAGAACCTCGTGTCTACTCCGTTCTGGTCAAGGATATGGCATTTGACAGCAAGGTGCTGTCTACGGTCATTACATCCGGTCCGAATCCGGGTCAGAAATATAACGAAAACTGGTTTGTACGGGGGAAGGCAATCCGCCCCAGTCACCGTACCGGCGAAACCTATCTGATCAAGGTTCCGCCCCAGTCCATTATGACTGTCACAACGCTGGATACAGAATGGGTCAGCGGTGTGGATACCTTCCACAAGAATCCGCCGAAGTCCGAACGCCTTGCACTTCCCTATGCAGACAGCTTCCGGTATCGTCCGGAGGAACTGATGGTAAGAGGCTGCTCGCCCCGTTACATGACAGACCAGGGCGGTGCCTTTGAACTGATCCACTCAGATCAGGACGGCGATATCGTCTGCCAGCGCATTACAAAGAATACACGTCCCACAAACTGGAGATTCCGTGGCACTCCTGAACCCATTACCTGTCTCGGTGATGACCGCTGGAGAAGCTACAGTGCTGAGGTGGATGTGCGCCTTGACAATCTCCACTATGATAACTATGCCGGTCTTGGCATCCGCTACAATTCTTCTGTCACCTGCGAGGTCACTTCCCGCTGCGGCTACAGTGCGATGCTTTACGGCGATGGCTCCTGGAAGCTTCTGGATATGGATTCCGTGGCTGCTGAAGGTAAGGTGCGCATGATCCAGACAAAGGAATGGAACCGTCTGAAGCTTCTGGTGCTGGGGGATTCCATCCTGTTCTTCATCAACGGCAATATGATCACCAGCTACCGTCCGCAGTGTATCGTCAACTCCGGACGTGTCAGCCTGCTCAGTGCCTATGAGATGAATACCTTCCGCAATCTGAAGGTTGACCCCATGCCCATTCTTCCGCTGTATGTGCGCCGTGTAGACTGCTTCTCTGAGGGCATTTTCTACAACGAAAGCTGGGAAGTCTGCCCCACTGAAAAATACACCTTCTACAACCGTACCTCTATGAAGGCACTGGATAATGCTGCCTTCTCCTGTAAATTCACAGGAACCGGTATTGCTGTTATCGGTACAGCCCAGGATGCGCTCTTTGAGGTGACTGTTGACGATACACCTATGTATACAGATCACTTTGTCTCCTACTGCGCACCCCGTCAGGCGTGTATTGTAATCGACCAGCTGCCGCCCGGTGAGCACACCCTGTATGTGAACCTCATCAGCGGTGAATTCAAGCTGGATGTTCTGGAGATCCCGGATAATCATGTACTGATGCCGGATATTCTGACCGTAACACAAACGGCTCTTGCTGCCGCAGAAAAGCGTGAACAGGAACTATACCAGCAGAGACTGGCACAGGAACAGGCTGCACGCAAAGCAGCACGTACCCTGGAACAGGTCGTAGAATCCCTGGCAGATGAGCCGGTTCATGAGGAGGCTGCGCCTAAGGCGGCTGTACCGGAAGAAAAACCGGCTGCACCTGCACCGACTCCGACTCCTGCACCGGAAAAGCCTGCGGAAGATAAGCCGGAAACACCGCAGACATCCCAGACACTGGCAGAAGCATTTGAAAAGGACGAAGACTACTCTGCGCTTCTCAAGGATGTTCTTTCAACAGAATTCACAGAAGACGAAATGCATACCGATGCGATAGAGGCGCCGGACTGGAATATGATCGATACAGTCGAACTGGATACGGAAGAAATCGAAAACGAACTGAAACGGCTGTATCCGGAGGAAGAGGAGATCATTCCGGAGTTTGCTGACCTGACTACACCGATCCTGTCCTCCGAGTTGGAACACCTGAAGGAGGAAGCAAGCAGGAAGACGGAGACAGCACCGGAACCGACAGAAGCATCGGCTCCTGTCCCGGAGAAAACTGCCCCCATTGTGCAGACAGAGGAAACAGCAGCGGCGGCTGAAACGCAAACCGAACCGGAAGCAGAATCCGAAGAAGAAGCTGTCGCACCGAACACAGACGCTTCTGCGGAGATCATTACGGAAACAGTCAACGAGACTGTACAGAATCCGGAGGATGTATACCGTTCTGTCACAGAACAGATGACCGCAGAGGAGCCGGAACCGGCAGTCAAGCCGACTCCTGCACCAGAGGTAAAGAGCATTCCTCTGATGCCCCTTGCGCCTGAGGAATCGGAGGATTCTCCTGTATTCCGACCGGATTTCAATATTGATATTGATATTTTCTGATCAAACAAATGCCGCTGCACGATTCTGGCAGCGGCATTTGCATTGTATTTGACAATTTCTTTTGGAAGATGTATAATAGGTATCAGTTTACAGCATCAGAAAGGATAAATGATACATGAAACTGAAAAAAATAACAGCAATGCTTTTGGCACTGTGTATGATGACAGCAGCTTCCGGATGCAGTTCCTCTGAAGAGGAAAACGATCAGAAAGCAGCAGAAACAACCGCAGCAGAGTCCCAGAGTGCTGTACCTGCTGAGGACAGCATTCTGGATACAGCAGAAACTTTCGGCAGCATGCAGTATTACTCCAGTTCCCAATGGACCTCCTCCGCAGTGGATACGGCAATTGTGTACAGCATGCCCAACGAGAGCGACTCTATTGTATTCCAGAAGCTGGACGGATCTCTTTATGAAACGGAAGACGAGGATGAAACCATAGAATTTCTGGCAGAAAAGAGTCAGGAGGCATGGGACTCCTTTAACGACTTTACCATTCTGGAGCAGAAATGGGATGAGAATATCATCCCCGGCAAAAAGTGCTTCGTTATGTCCTACAACTATGAATACGAATCGGTTCTGACAACATACACCTCCGTATTCTTTGCAAATTTCAATGACGAAACGAAGGATGTATTCTCCGTTTCCAGTATTGCTGTCACAGAGGATGCACTTACTGAGGAATATCTGTACGAACTCCTGCGCACCGTTACATTCTCTGAATAGCTTCCTGTAAAAACAGGTTCTGTTCGGATTGCTGTGGTAAATTGTAGTTTGTCGCACCATTGAAACCATATGCGATTGATGCGGGCGACCAATGGTCGCCCCTACAAATCGTCCTGATCACGTGAAAATGTAGGCGCTGTCCCCTACAATTTCACCGATTTTACGAACTTTGTACG
>JAFURN010000077.1 GCA_017480865.1 Ruminococcus sp.
CCATAAAAACCGATCCCTCACCGGCTTCACTGGTCACAAGAATTTTTCCCCCGCAGCGGCTTACAATTTCCTTACACAGAGCAAGCCCCAGACCGTTCCCCTGTTCGCGTCTGGAAGTATCCCCCTGATAAAACTTATCAAAAATATGCGCCATCGTTTCCTCGTCCATCCCGACACCTTCATCACCTACAAACACCTGCACATGATGCGCTGTTTCCTTGAGTTTCACAGAGATGCATCCGCCTTCATCAGAGAATTTTACAGCATTGCTGATGAGATTCATCCACACCTGGAAAAGCAGTGCCTTCTGCCCGAAATAAATATATTCCGGCAGATCCAGTTCCAGCTCCAGCTGTCTGCGGCTCCACTTCGGTTCAAGAAGTACGATCGCCTCCCGTATCTGTTCATCCAGACGAAAGGAAACAGGCGGGTCCAGATAAGTCTGATTCTCCAGCTTTGACAAACGAAGAATATTCTCTGTCAGATCATTCAGCTTTTCAATATTGAAAAATGTCTTCCGGATGTATTCGTTCCGCTCCTCCTCCGCCAGTTCCGGATCCTGAAGCAGTGTTACATAGCCGGTAATGGAGGAAAGCGGTGTTTTGAACTCATGGGATACATTTGCAATAAAATCACTCCGGATCATCTCTACCGAATTCAATTCCTGCGCCATCTTGTTAAAGCTCTGGATCGTATTCTCCAGTTCTGTTACATGACCGCTGTAATTCACATGAACGCTGTAGTCACCCTTGGTAATCTTCCGGGCCGCCTGATTCAGCTGTTCCAGTGAACGGAACATGCGCTTTACCATAACATAGGAAAAGCCGGAAACGATCACTGCGCAAAGGGTACTGAGCATCAGCATGCCGATTGCATGACCATGCAGAACCCGGATAGAGACACCGCTTTTCTCAAGGAAAAAGCCAAACCCGAATACAAGAATCGCAAACAGGAGCGTTGCGCAGAAAAAGCCGATCAGGAATCGTCTGCGCATATGGAAAAGCCGGATCCTTCTGCGGCATTTCTGGTTCATTTCTTCACCGCCCGGTAGCCAAGACCTCGGATGGTCACGATCTCAAAGTCGCTGCTGTTCTTGAAACGCTCCCGCAGACGGCTGATATGCACATCCAGTGTATGAGAATCTACATAATCGGTTGTACCCCAGACATCATCCAGAATCTGCTGTCTGGTGAAAATCTGCCCCGGATAGGAAAGAAGCTTGTACAGCAGCTGAAATTCCTTCTGGGGGAGATTCTGCATACCGTTTCCGTCTGTAACCGTCCAAGTGGTATATTCCAGAATGGTTTCCCCGAACGTCAGCTTCTGCTCGCTGACACTTTTTGCACGGCGCAGAAGGGCATTCACACGGAACAGCATCTCATTCAGATCAATTGGCTTCACCATATAGTCATCTGCGCCTGCCATGAAGCCTGCCTGCTTATCAAGAATATCCCCTTTTGCCGTGATGATCAGTACAGGCATGTCATATCCGCTTTCCCGAAGCTGACGGACAAAATCAAAACCGTTCATTCCCGGCATCATTACATCTGAGATGATCAGGTCAATATATTCATCCTCCAGAAGACGTAATGCTGCCTGTGCGTGATCCGTCCGGAACACATGATAGTTATTGCGCCTGAGCGTCTTGCAGAATAACTCCTGCAAATCAAAATCATCCTCAACAACCAGTATTTTAAACATCGTGTTTCTCCTTTTCAATGAAGCTGTTGTTTTTATTGTAGCATGTTTCCTGTAAAAATGCAATACGTCCTGATTGCACCATGCACTTTATATACCCACAGAATATTTTCTCAACAGAACCTCAACAGAACCTCTCTTAAAATTGAGATTCTTTTGACAGAAATTTGAGACTGGTACTGTATCATAAATATATCAATTCAAAAAGGAGGACAATTCAATGCTTGAACTGAAAAACATAACAAAGGATTATCCTGCCGGCGAAAATACAGTCCACGCCCTGAAGGGCATCGACCTGAAATTCCGGCAGAGTGAATTCGTTTCTATTCTGGGTCCCTCCGGATGCGGTAAGACTACGATGCTCAATATCATCGGCGGTCTTGACCAGTACACCACCGGCGACCTGATCATCAACGGCAAGTCCACCAAGGACTTCAAAGCCCGTGACTGGGACGCCTATCGTAACCATTCCATCGGCTTTGTGTTCCAGAGTTACAACCTGATCCCCCACCAGACCGTGCTTCAGAATGTCGAGCTTGCCCTGACTCTTTCCGGTGTCTCCAAATCAGAACGCAGACAGCGTGCCAAGGAAGCACTCAAGCAGGTAGGTCTTGAATCCCAGCTGCGCAAAAAGCCCAGCGAAATGTCCGGCGGTCAGATGCAGCGTGTTGCGATCGCAAGAGCACTTGTCAACAACCCGGATATCATCCTTGCGGACGAGCCCACCGGCGCTCTGGATACCGAAACCAGCGTACAGGTTATGGAGATCCTCAAAAACGTCGCAAAGGACCGGCTGGTTATCATGGTAACCCATAACCCTGACCTTGCAGAAAAATACTCCACTCGTATCATCAGAATGCTGGATGGTGTCGTAACCGACGATTCTGCTCCCCTCAGTGCTAAGGAGATCCGTACAGAGGAACTTTCGGACAAGGCGGCTGTTGACAATGCACAGAAGGTGAAAAAGCCTTCTATGTCTTTTGCAACCTCCTTCTCCCTTTCCCTGAAGAATCTTTTCACCAAAAAAGGCCGTACGATGCTGACCTCCTTCGCAGGCAGTATCGGTATCATCGGCATTGCTCTTGTACTTGCGATTTCGCAGGGCTTTTCCGGATATATCAACGATGTTCAGGAAGAAACGCTCTCCTCCTATCCCCTGACCATTCAGGAGACAAACGTTGATCTCTCCACCCTGATGATGACCTTTATGGGCGGTGACGGCTCCGACGCAGAGCATGACCGCAATGCGGTCTACGAACGTCCCGCTGTGTACAGCATCGTGGAAGCCTTTACCAGCGTGGAAACCACGGAAAACGACCTGAGATCCTTTAAGAAATATATCGAAGAGGAATATGCCAAGGAGGACAGCGAATCCGGTCTGCATGAGGCACTGACCGGTATTCAGTACGCATATAACCTTGACCTTCTGATTTATACAGAAAATGTAGATGGTACCATCATCCGTTCTGATTCTCAGACACTTTTGCAGGATCTGATTATGGAATTTATGGGTATGGACCTCACCATGATGACGGAAATGCAGGAAAGCACCGGTATGATGGACCCCTCCGCTATGGGCGGTATGTCCATGGGCGGTATCTCTGCACAGGCATGGCAGCAGATTCTTCCTGGTGATGAAGGCGAGCCCATCAACGACCTCCTGAAAAAGCAGTACGATGTTGTTTACGGCGAATGGCCGGACAGCTACGACGAACTGGTACTGGTGCTGGACGAAAACAACGAACTGGATGATGTAACACTCTACGCTCTGGGTCTTCAGTCCAAGGATGTGATGGATAAAATTGTCAGTGCTGCAGTAGAACAGGAATCTCTGCCGGAAAAGGAAGCACAGTCATGGACCTACGAGGAGATCTGTGACATGGAATTCCGGACGATCCTTGGTTCTGATTGCTACAGCTACGATGAAAATACAGGTCTTTATACAGATCTCCGTGAAACCGAAGCAGGACTCAAATATCTCTATGACAACGGCCTTGCACTCAAGGTAACAGGCATCATCCGTCCGAATGAGGAGGCAACGACTGCCATGCTCTCCGGCTCCATCGGATATACAAGCGGTCTGACAGAATATGTCATTGAAAATGCCAAGGACGCCGAAGCGATCCAGGCGCAGCTGGATGATCCCTCTACCGACATTTTCACAGGTCTTCCTTTTAAGGAAACTACAGGTGATCTTTCTGACGCTGAAAAGGAGACTGAATTCCGTAATTATATTGATTCTCTGGATGATACAGCAAAGGCTGCTGCTTATGTGCAGATGATGTCTATTCCCTCTCAGGAGGAACTGGATACTATGACCGCAGAAGCTATGCAGGATATGACGCTTGACGACATGAAAACATCTATGATCCAGGCACTTACTCAGCAAATGGGCATGAATGAAGAAGAAGTAACTGCCTACACGGATTCCATGAGCGAAGAGGACCTGACTGAAGCATTCACCGCTATGATGGCAGAACAGGTAAAAATGCAGTATGCACAGCAGGTACAGCAGCAGATGCAGGCAATGCAGCCGCAGGAACTGCTGGGCGGACTGACTGCTGCAATGGAAGGCTTTACAACAGAACAGTGTGCAGCTTACTATGATGAGATCCTGGTGTTCTCCGATTCCACATATGAAGACAATCTTGTGGAAATGGGATATCTCGATCTGGATGAGCCGTCTGCAATCAATCTGTATGCCTCTTCCTTTGAAAATAAGGATGTGATCGAGGAAGCGATCGCTGACTATAATGAAGGCGTGGAAGAACTGTCAAAAATTCAATATACAGACTATGTGGGTCTGATGATGTCTTCGATCACGACCATTATTGATACCATCACATATGTTCTGATTGCATTCGTGGCAATTTCACTGATCGTATCCTCTATTATGATTGCAGTTATTACACTGATCTCTGTCCAGGAGCGTACAAAGGAAATTGGTATTCTGAGAGCAATTGGTGCATCCAAGAAGAATGTATCCAGCATGTTTAATGCAGAAACGCTGATCATCGGCTTTACTGCCGGTCTGCTGGGCGTTGTTGTCACCTACCTGCTGTGTATCCCGATCAATGCGCTGGTACACGACCTGACGGGTATCATGAATCTCAATGCAGTGCTTCCTGTAAAGGCTGCTGTGATTCTGGTTCTGATCAGCATGGGACTGAATCTGCTGTCCGGTCTGATTCCCTCCAGAAGTGCAGCCAAAAAGGATCCGGTAGTAGCACTTCGCTCTGAATAAGTTCTGATCTTCCCAAGGGGAAATCTGCAGGGAACAGCGCCAAGGGTGTCCCGCATACCATGCAGCCTGATAACGGGACGTCGTAGGCGCCGTCCCCTACAAATATCTCTCCTCAACATTTGCAGGAGACCCAGAAAAAGGAAGCCGCACGTAGCTGTGCGGCTTCCTTTCATTTTAGGTATTCACTTCATTTGCCGTCAGAACTCAAGAAGAACTTACCGGCAGCTGGCTTACAAGACGAACCAGGAATCGAATGAGTGCTGTTACGTCAGAACCATTGATCTTGTTGTCTTCGCAGCAGTCTGCATTGTCAATCTGTACATCGCCCAGGTCAAGAACCTTTGCAATATACTTATTCAGATATACAACGTCAAGCAGAGTAACGCTGCCATCCAGATTTACATCACCGTAGGACACTTCAGTAACCGGTGCCTTTGTTGTTGTCGTTGTAGTGGTAGTAACCTTGCCGGTTGTTGTTTCAGTCGGCTGTTCTGTTGTTGTCGTTGTAGTAGTTGTTTCAGTCGGCTGCTCTGTTGTTGTCGTTGTGGTTGTGGTTTCAGTCGGCTGTTCTGTTGTTGTCGTTGTGGTGGTGGTTTCAGTCGGCTGTTCTGTTGTTGTCGTTGTAGTAGTCGTTTCAGTCGGCTGCTCTGTTGTTGTCGTTGTGGTTTCGATCGGCTGTTCTGTTGTCGTAGTTGTTGTTTCAGTCGGCTGTTCAGTCTCAGTTGTAGTAGTTGTAGTAGTTGTAGTTGTAGTTGTAGTTATTGTTGTAACCGCAGCCTGTCTCTTCACTGCCATAACTGTGTAGAATACGCAGCCTCCAGAACCGCCGTTCTGACCAAGAGTAATAGTTTCACCCTTATCAAGATCGATGGAATACATTGAGAAGCTTACGTCCTTGCTGTTTACAACGCTCAGACCGCTGTCTGTCCAGCTGCTCATCCATGACGGAACACCATACTGTGTGATGGTTCTTGCATCAAGACCAACATACAGAGTGATATTATCGCCTGCTGTTACTGTTGCAATGTCATTTGTGAGGAACTTTGCATCACAGGGTGTAATTACATATTCAGCACCAGTCAGTTCACTGGGAATAGTTGCGAAGGTTACAAGCTTATCGCCTGTTCTGTCGCCGAACACCTGATCGCCGGCGCCGAGACTTGTATCAATAGACCAGAAGTTAGAGTAATCAATGTTCAGAGGAGTCAGCTCAGAAATGAGATTACCAGTTACCGGATCAATAACAGGTTCAAGAATCCACTTCTGGTCATTGCTGCCGTTGCATTCCCACTGAACTACGTTTGCACCTTCATCCTTGGAACCAGAAACTACGCCCAGTGCGCTCTTATCCATAGTAGGCTTAGTTACAATCGTATAGCTGCCGTCGCCGTTGTCAACGAACTTGAAGAGCTGCGCATCTGAATTTGTGTTAGTCCAGATACCGATGTTTGTTCCATTGTCAACCTTGCCATAATCAAGGTCAAGGTAATGAGTGTTGCCCTCGCCGAGATCAGAAAGGATGTAGTAGTAGCCGTCACCTGCAGCCTTTACATTCCATCTGATACCGCCGGTTGTACCCTGCTGTACGTTTGTACCGTTTGCAAGTACAGAGTCAGCAACTTCCAGATACAGACCGCTGTTTACATTCTTAATCTTATAGGTGTAGGTTTCATCAATAACCGCACCCGGCTTCAGGGAAGAACCGCCCTGAGGAGTAATCTGTACATTCGGTCTTGTCGGGAGATTTGCGTCAGAACCAAGATAGAAACTCGGATGCGGCGGCTGGTTGTAAGCTACCTGCTGACAAGCAACCTGGTTACGGTACTGCGGATCGTGCATCAGAGTTGTGATTCTGTAATCCGTTGTGTAAGGTGTCATAAAGATACCGATCGCATCGCCGCTTGCCTTACGAACGATCAGTTCTTCACGCCAGTCACCGAAGATATCTGCGGACAGACAAGGTGTACCCTTTGTTGTGTTACATGTATAGTAGCCGTCTGTGGAGAGAATGTTGCTCAGAATACCATCATCATTCATATCTGCAATCGTTGCAGGAGAATCGGTATAGCCGTCCAGCGCCTCACGCTCCAGGTCGCCGTCCCAGTAGCTCATAAAGTTGATAGTAGGTCTGCGGCAGGAAAGCGTATTACCGCTGCCATCAACTGTAGTTGTATTAAACCAGAATTCTGCACCCGGATTCTTTGCCCAGATATTGCCTGCGCAGCAGCGTCCTGTATCGCCGGAAGCATCAATGTGGAAGATCTTACTGCCCTTGTCAGCATCGATCAGCGTTACACCGTAAGGCTTATCCTCGTGACAGATGTATACTTCAATACCGCTGTTATTCGGCAGGAAGTCACCTACGTGCATTGCGTCACCATGACCCTGATTGGTACACCACTTGATCGTACCGTTATCATCGATACAGGTAGAACCTGTGATGATTTCCTGCTTGCCGTCAGCGTCTACGTCTGCAACCATGCTGTTATGGTTACCGTCGCCATAGCCCAGAGTGCTGGAACTTGTTCCTGTGTCAAATGCCCAGAGCTTAACCAGCTTGTCGTCCTCAACCTTATAAGCGGTAGCCGTCATACGTCCGTAGTAACCACGACCTGTTACAACAGCAGGAGTGGTACCATCAAGATAAGCAACTACACCCCAGTAACGCTCAACTCGGTTGGTCTTATCGCTGGACTTACCCCACTTTGTGGGATCGCCTCTGCCCGGCTCATAGTCGATCGTATGAAGTGCTTTACCTGTTTCACCGTCGAACAGTGTATAATACTCAGGTCCCTTATAGATAAAGCCATTGCCGTCACGATATACCTGTGAACCGTCACCGATCACATTGCCCTGACCATCGACTGTACCGTCACCTGTCTTACAGGTCATTTCAGCCTTGCCATCAAGGTCAAAGTCAGCTACGAAGAACTGGGTATAGTGCGCAC
>JAFURN010000078.1 GCA_017480865.1 Ruminococcus sp.
AGGAGGTGCCAACATGGCAGTACCAAAGAATAAGGTCTCCAAAGCAAGACGTGACAAAAGACGTTCTGCTGTTTGGAAGCTGGATGCACCGGCAATGAGCGTATGCACAAACTGCGGTGAGTACAAGGCTCCGCACAAGGTTTGCAAGGCTTGTGGTTACTACAAGGGCGTTGCTGTACTGAAGATGGATGCTGAATAAGTCATCTGCGAATTGAGGAGGAGAGGCGGAGCAGTTCGCCTCTCCTTTTTCTCATTTGTCGAGAATGAGAGGAAATCAGAACAAAGGAGATGAACAGAAAATGGCATTACCAGTTGTTGCAGTTGTAGGACGTCCCAATGTGGGCAAGTCCACACTGTTCAATAAGATGATCGGCAAAAGACTGTCTATTGTTGAGGATACGCCGGGTGTAACCCGTGACCGTATCTATTCCAAGTGTGAATGGCGGAACCGTCAGTTCATGGTTGTGGATACCGGCGGTATCGAGCCGAATACAAGTGATGTGATCCTGGCACAGATGCGCCGTCAGGCGGAGCTTGCCATAGAAAATGCAGATGTCATCGTGCTGGTGACAGATGTACGCTGCGGCGTGACTGCAGATGACAGCGATGTTGCTGCTATGCTTCAGCGAAGCGGCAAGCCGATCGTGCTTGCTGTCAATAAGTGCGACTCCATCGGTGAACCGCCTATGGAATTGTACGAGTTCTACAATCTGGGTCTTGGTGACCCGTTCCCGATCTCTGCTGCACACGGTCACGGTACCGGCGATATGCTGGATGCAGTGATGGATTATCTGCCTTCCGAGGATGAACTGGCAGAGGAAGAGGATGCCATCAAGGTTGCCATCATCGGCAAGCCCAATGTGGGCAAATCCTCTCTGGTAAACCGTATTGCAGGCGAGGAACGTGTGATCGTATCCAATATCGCAGGCACTACCCGTGATGCAACGGATACTACGATTGAAAATGAAAATGGAAAGTTTATCTTTATTGATACCGCAGGTATCCGGAAAAAGTCCAAGGTGACGGAGAAGATTGAGCATTTCAGCGTACTGCGTGCTTATATGGCAGTGGACCGTGCGGATGTCTGTCTGATCCTCATTGATGCGGAACAGGGCTTTACCGAACAGGATTCCAAGGTGGCAGGCTACGCCCACGAACAGGGCAAGGCTTCTATCGTTGTGGTGAACAAATGGGACCTCATTGAAAAGGAAACCAACACCATGAACGACTACCTGACCAAGCTTCAGAATGACTTCAGCTTTATGTCCTATGTACCGTTTCTGTTTATTTCTGCAAAAACGGGTCAGCGTGTGAATAAACTGTATGAGATGATCGATATGGTCTATCAGCAGAATCAGATGCGTGTATCCACGGGCAGACTGAATGATGTTCTGGCGTATGCGACAACCCGTGTGCAGCCGCCCTCTGACAAGGGCCGCCGCCTGAAGATCTACTATATCACCCAGCCCTCTACAAAGCCGCCGACCTTCGTTATTTTCGTAAACCGTGCGGATCTGTTCCACTTCTCTTATCAGAGATATATCGAAAACCAGATTCGTTCCACCTTCGGTCTGACCGGTACGCCGGTGCGGTTTATTGTGCGGGAACGTGACAAGGACGATGATAAATAAGAGGATGGGGGCTTCATTATGAATGGAATGCTGATACTGGCAATTGTGCTGTCTCTGGTGATCTCCTACCTGCTGGGCAGCTGCAATTCAGCGATTATTGTGGGAAGACTCGTAAAGCATCAGGACATCCGTACTCTGGGCAGCAAGAATGCAGGTCTGACCAATACCCTGCGCTGCTTCGGCAAGGGCTGCGCACTGCTCACCCTCATCGGCGACCTGGGCAAGGGTATTGTTGCAGTGCTTTTGTCAAAGGGCATCTGCACTCTCATGGATGTCTCCATTGCAGGTGACGAACGTGTGCAGTTCATCGGCTATGTAGCCGGAATTGCTGCGATTCTGGGCCACGTATTCCCCCTGTACTATGGATTCAAGGGCGGAAAAGGCGTGCTGGTCGGTGTATCCGTTTTTCTGGTCATCGACTGGAAGGCGTTTTGTATTATGATTCTGATTTTCGCCGTGGTTCTGGCGATTTCCAAATATGTATCACTGGGTTCTATAATCGGAGCGTCCTGCTGTCCCGTGATCACGCTTTTGCTTCAGCTGGCAAGCTTTCCGGAGCGTCCGCTCTGGTATACGCTGCTGAATACCGGCATGGCAGCAGTTATGGCAGCATGGGTTGTATGGATGCACCGCAGTAACATCGAACGTTTGCGCAGCGGTACAGAAAACCGTTTTTCCTTCAGCAGCAAGAAAAAAGACACAGCCAAGGATTGATTGTGTAAAGGAGGCGTAATATGGCTTGTATTACAATTTTAGGCTCCGGCGGATTTGGTCTGAGCCTTGCAATGACGGCGTACCGCAACGGACACGAGGTTCGTGTGTGGTCGAAGTTCTCTGACGAACTGGAGGCGATCCGCCGGGACGGCGAGCATAAGCAGAAGCTTCCGGGGGTAAAGATCCCTGCGGATATTCAGCTGACAGACAGTCTTGAATGTATTACCGGCAGTGATATGGTCCTGTTCGGCATTCCGTCCCGGTTTGTACGGTCTACCGTCCGTCTGGCAGCGCCCTATATCACATCCTCCATGGTGGTGGTCAACACAGGCAAGGGTCTGGAGGAAGGCTCTCTGAAAACACTGAGTCAGGTGTTTGAGGAGGAACTTTCCGAGGAGATCTCCATCGTTACGCTGACCGGTCCTTCTCATGCAGAGGAGGTTGGAAGAGGTGTTCCCACAACGATCGTAGCAGCATCACAGGACGAGAGCGCAGCTGCTATGGTACAGGAAATGCTGAGCAGTAAGGTGCTGCGTATTTATCTCAGTTCCGATGTGATCGGCTGCGAGGTAGGCGGTGCGCTGAAGAATATCATTGCCCTTTGTGCAGGTGTCTGCGATGGTCTGGGCTTTGGTGATAATACAAAGGCAGCACTGATGACAAGAGGCATGCATGAGATCACAAATCTGGGTCTTGCTATGGGCGGAAAGCGTGAGACATTCAGTGGTTTATCCGGTGTGGGCGATCTGATCGTTACCTGCTGCAGTATGCATAGCCGCAACCGCAGAGCCGGCATTCTGATCGGTGAGGGCATGTCTCCGGAGGAGGCAGTAAAGATGATAGGAACGGTTGAGGGTTATTATTGCTGTCATGCTGCATGGGAGCTCGCCAATAAGATGGGGGTAAGCATGCCGATCACCGAGCAGCTGTACAAGGTGCTGTTCGAAGGCGGCGATGTCAAGGAAGCACTGGGTGCACTGATGTCCCGTCCGAAGAAGCGTGAGTGCGAACCGCTGGAAAAAGTATAAAAGCTTTTTCGGTGCAGCAGTTTTCTCTGAAAAATGCTGCCAGAGCTCGAAACAGAGTCTCGAATGGCTGCTGTGCAGCCATGAAATAAAAAGAAAACATCCTGCGGCTTGTTCGTTTTGAACTAAGCCGCAGGACGTTTTTCATTTATGTCAAAAATATCTCTTTTGCCAATGCAAACCATTCTCTGACCCAGTAGGTGGGAATCAGAATATCCTGGGTATTGCAGCTGACCGAATAGGATACAAGCCCCTGCTCCTCCGCCAAAAGACTTGCCCGATACTGATGAAAGCCATCTGTTACGATCAGCACCTCATAAGGCAGTCCATTCTCCTCCAGAACCGTCCTGGAAAAGGCGAGATTCTCCTCTGTATTTCCGGACTTGTCCTCCAGAAGGAGCCGCTCCTCGGCAATCCCCTTTTCCATGAGATATGTCCGCATCGCTTCCGCCTCGGAAATATTTTCCCCAGGACCCTGACCGCCCGATACAATGCATTTTACTTCGGGATTCGTCTCCAGATAGGCGTAAGCGGCCTCCAGACGGCGTTTCAGCATCAGGCTGGGAACATCCCCCTTCACCTTGCAGCCCAGCACTACGACCGTGCAGGGCCTCTCTGGGAGGTTCTTCACTGCCATTGCCATCCGTACAGACAGATATCCTGCAAAGCATACACTGAATGCAATCACAACAGCCAGAATGCTCAGAATGATCTTTCCGGAAACATGCTCCCACAGATTTCCGAGAAGCTGTACAAAGGACTTCCAGAACACGGTCACCGCAATCAGCAGCAGAGAAATCAGGATTCCTGCAACTCCGCCGGCGTTGAGACTCTGCACAAAAAGGGGGATCACAAAAACTGCCAGCAGAATGATTTCTATTACCAGCAGTACGATTCTCAGATGTGACATGCGCCGTTACCGTCCTTTCCGCCAGCGTTTTTCTGAAGCAGGAGGAATTCCTCTGCAATCCGCTGCGCTTCCTCATAGGAGGACAGCTGATAGCATCTTGCACGGAAAGCTGCTGCTCCATAGCAGCCGGACATGTACCACGCAGCATGCTTTCTCGCATCACGAATGGCAATTTCAGGCGGCTTGCCGAAGCTGTGCTTCAGGATCAGGCGAATGTGATAGAGCATTGCCTCCATGCGCTCCTCCAGTGTAGGCGGCGTGTAGGAAAGACCTCGCATCTTAGAATCGATTTCACGGAATACAAAGGGATTTCCGTAGCTGCCCCGTCCGATCATCACAAGGTCGCAGCCGGTTTCCTCATACATTTTTTTGCAGGATGCAAAATCCGTCACATCGCCGTTTCCGATAACGGGAATGGTAACTGCTTCCTTTACCTTCCGGATGATGTCCCAGTCAGCCTTTCCGCTGTACATCTGTGCGCGTGTGCGTCCGTGGACAGCGATCGCCGCAGCGCCTGCCTGCTGCATCGCCACGGCAAATTCTACGGCGTTTATGGAGTTTTCGTCCCAGCCCATGCGGAATTTCACGGTAACGGGAATTCCGGATGCCTTGACCGCTGCTTCGGTAACACGTGCAGCGAGATCGATATTTTTCATGAGGGCAGAGCCGGAGCCTGTGCCGATCACCTTTGGGACAGGGCAGCCCATGTTGATATCGATCCAGTCCGGCGCAAAGGGCTGGACGAGTGTGACAGCCTTTGCCATAAAGTCCGGTTCACTGCCGAACAATTGCAGTCCCATAGGACGTTCCTCGTCGAGGATCGTACAGAGCTGGTTGGTTTTGGGGTCACCGTAGCAGAGTCCCTTTGCTGAGACCATTTCGCTGACCAGAGCCGCTGCACCGAACTCCTTGCAGAGGATACGGTAGGAGCGGTCGGCGACACCTGCCATCGGTGCAAGGGCAGCGGTTTTCGGGATAACGTGCTTGCCGATTATTATGGTTTCCATGTAGTATCTCCTTGTTTTTGTTCTGGGAATATTATAGCATATCCGGGCGGAAAGTACAAGAGTGGGATTACAAATTGTAGTTTGTCGCACGAACTGCCGAAGGCAGAAAGGCGGTCAAGCTGGCTCCAGCTTGCCGGGTCCAGGGCGGGCAGCCCTGGTCGC
>JAFURN010000009.1 GCA_017480865.1 Ruminococcus sp.
GGTAAGAGTACGACTACAACCGGAGAGACAACAGCTACCACCGGTAAGAGTTCGACTACCACAGAAAAGACCACGACCACTGCCGGTAAGAGTTCGACTACAACCGGAAAGACCACGACCACTGCCGGTAAGAGTTCGACTACAACCGGAAAGACTACAACCACTATCAATAAGAATTCGACTACCACAGGAAAGATTACTGCAGCATCCGAGATAACAACAACCGTTATCACTACAACGACTGCCACCCAGACAACAACTGTACCGGTCACGACAACAAAGGTGACTACCACGATTGTCCAGCGTACGCCGATTGCATGGGGAATTGACGTTTCAGAATATCAGGGCGAGATGGACTGGGCGGCAGTCAAGGAAAGCGGTGTTGATTTTGCTGTTATCCGTGCAGGCTACGGAAAGTATGCAAATCAGGAGGATGCGTACTTTGACCGGAATATGGAGCAGGCGCAGGCAGCTGGCATTGACTGCGGTGCGTATTGGTTCAGCTATGCCCTTACCCCGGAGGATGCAGTTAAAGAAGCAGATGCATTCTACGAGGTGATCAAGGGATATCGGTTTGAATATCCCCTGTTTTTCGATTACGGAATAAGCGAGCAGTATGCGCTGTCCCCGGAGGAAAGCACTGCTATTATTACAGCTTTCTGCGGACGCATGGAGGAACGGGGCTATTATGTATCGCTTTGCAGCACGGTAGACTTCCTGAACGAACGGATCGAGCCGGGCATATTTGAAAAATATGATGTATGGACTTCGCAGTTTGATACAGACGTCCCGCAGTTCGGTTATCCTTACGGTATGTGGCAGTATTCTGATGCAGGAATGATTGCCGGAATCGAGACATCGGTTAAGATGAGTTATGCATATTACGATTATCCGGATATTATGGCGTATAACAGACTGAACGGATTCTAAAAAGGGGTAAGATTTATGGCACAGAAGAAAAAAGGCGGAATCATTTTTGTAGTGGTATTCCTGCTTGCAGCAGCGGCTTTGATCGTTATTTTGTGTATGTCAAAGCAGTGCGGCGGTACACGTGAGATTCAGCAGGCACAGGTGGAGATTCCTACCACGACGACAACCACATCTACCACGACCACAACGACAACGACCTCCACAACGACAACAACAACGACTACAACGCAGAAGGTCGTTGACTATGATATGAAGCTGGACCTGGCGTATGTAGAGGAGTATGATGCTGTCAATGCAGATGTTGCAGGCTGGCTGTATATTGAGGGTACGGTTATTGACTATCCGATTATCCAGTGCGGTGACAATTATACATACATTCACCAGGACTGGATGGGCAACTACAGCTATTCCGGCTGTATTTATGCAGATTTCCGTGGCGATATTGACGAAAGCAATCTGAACCTGCTTTACGGACATAACATGGCAGACGGTTCCATGCTCAGTTCCATCCGCGGTTATTTGGATGAGGAATGGGGCAAGGAACGCCGCTACTTTGAGGTAGCTTCCGAGGAAAAGCGTTATCTGTATGAAGTATTCTCCGTGAATGTGCTTTATGGTGAGTCAGGTGCTGATTTCACTTATTGGATGCCGGATCAGTCCGATACATTAGAACTGAGTAAGGCGGACTTCAAGGCTTATATTAACAGCATCAAGTCCAGTTCCAATGTATGGTACGCAGACGAGGATGACATGCCGGAGTATGGTGACCAGATCATCGGATTGCAAACCTGTAATTCCGGTGCGGATGACGGCATGCGCTGCGTTCTGTTTGCAAAGTGTCTGGGTGAGCGGTAAAATTGAAAATGAGGGCTGCAGCCGGTGTGCGGCAGCTGAGTTTGTCGATAACCCCAGATTTTGAAACAAAATTGCGGGCGACCAATGGTCGCCCCTACATAAAATAACGTAAAATAGCCATTTGTAGGGGACGGCGCCCACGACGTCCCGCTAACAGAATGCGTTTTTCGACAGTCTGGGCTGCCGCCGGTGTGCGGCAGCTTTTTTGTATATGGAGGCAGAGTTATGAATGTAATCAGCTTTGAAAAGATCTGCAGGCTGTTTCCTGCACGCGGAAAGGATTCACATAAGGGGCATTTCGGACATCTTTTATGCATTACCGGGAGTGTGCGGATGCCCGGTGCAGCGTGTATGTCTTCCCAGGCAGCGCTTCGGTGCGGTGTTGGATTGCTCACAACAGCCTCAGCAGCGCAGAATATTCCCATTCTTGCTGCGCAGTGCTGGGAGTCCATGTATCTGCCGCTTCACACCGACGAGAACGGTTTTCTTACCTGGCATAGAAATGAGGAGATTCTGTCAGATGCTGTCAGAAAGGCGGATGCAGTCCTGATCGGATGCGGACTGGGACAAACCAGAGGGACGGCACAGCTTCTTGCGAATATCATCCGGATAACAGAGGTTCCTTTGATCGTGGATGCAGATGGTCTAAATCTCCTGGCATCCAGCATAGATATGATTATGGGAGGAAAAGCCTCCGTGATTCTGACGCCGCATCCGGGAGAAATGTCACGGCTTGTGAAATGCTCCGTACAGGAGGTGCAGCAGAACCGTGAAACAGTGCTGCGTACTTTCTGCGGGACATTACCTGGCACGGTTGTCACATTGAAGGGACATGAAACATTAGTCGGACAGGATACGGTGCTTTGGAAGAATTCCACAGGAAATCCGGGGATGAGCAAGGGCGGCAGCGGCGATGTTCTTGCTGGAATGATCGCATCCTTTGCTGCCCAGGGGATCGCACCTGCGGATGCGGCATGTGCCGGTGTTTATATGCACGGCATGGCAGGAGATATTGCAGCAAAGCGGTACAGTCAGGCAGCAATGCTTCCCCGGAATCTGATTGATTGTATTGCGGAGGTATTTCTGAAAATCGAGGAACAGCAATAAAGCAAAGGGACGTCACAAAGGCATTTTCACCGATACTGATGGATGGTAAAGGAGACTTGATGATGAAACGAATGATGACGATGCTTACTTTACTGGCTTGTATGACTGCACTGGCGGCGTGCGGAGAAGGAAGCGGAGCACCTGCAACCGCACAGCAGAAGCTCAGCGGCAGCTTTTCCTCTGGTGTAACGCTGGAAACAGATGACTTCACCGCTGAGGGGATCCTGACCCGATACGATGCGGGAATATGGAGCATGTATTTTGATGCACCTTCTGAGGTTGCCGGGGTGCAGCTTGATTTTTCCGGCGATGAGGTGACGGCATCCTATAAAGGACTATCCTTTTCGGTTCCTCAGGCAGCAATGCCTTCCAAACAGCTGATTCTCCAATGCATTCAGGCACTGGACGAGACTGCGCAGAATCCGGATATCACTGGGACAAAAAAGGATGACTGGATCGAGGTAGAAGGCGAACTGGAGGCAGGTGACTATATTCTGTGCCTGGATGATGCAGGAAGTCCGGCGGAATTCCGTATGGATAATATGGGGGCATGTATCAGCTTTCATGATTTTAATGCAAATGTTCAGATGACAACTACCACAACGACCATTCCCTCTTTGGTCGTTACCACGTCAGACACAGCTTTGACGGAAACACAGCAGCAATAGAAAAGACCGTATCTATCCGCATGGACGCAAACACCTCCTATGGTATCAGGAAAACCATAGGAGGTGTTTTTGTTTTTGTACGTTTTTATAAGTCCGGCTTACTGTGATCCGGTGTATTTCTTATAGGAAGCTTATATATCATTCCGGATGATATCGTCAAGCGTTTCACGGCGCACTGCCAGACGTGCCTTGCCGTCCTTTACGAAGACTACAGCGGGCTTCGGGATGCGGTTGTAGTTGGAGGACATGGAGTAGTTATAAGCGCCGGTTGCGCATACTGCCAGAATATCCCCCGGCTCGCATGCCTGAAGCGGCATATTCTCGCCGATGAGGTCGCCGCTTTCACAGCATTTTCCAGCGATGGTAACAACAGTATCCTTCGGTGCGGTTGCCTTGTTTGCAATGAGTGCATCGTATTCTGCCTGATACATAATATAGCGGGGATTGTCACACATACCGCCGTCAACAGAAACATAGGTACGGATATCCGGAATCACCTTCTTGCCGCCGACGGTGTACAGGGTAATACCTGCCGGTGCAGCGATAGAACGTCCCGGTTCGATGAGAATGAAGGGCAGTGCCATATCATGCATTGCACAAAAGCTGTGGATGACTTCTGATACAACCTCCATGAATCTTTCATAGGGAAGGGGGTCATCCTTCTGGGTATACTGGATACCGAAGCCGCCGCCCAGATTCAGGTCACGTACCTCTGCGCCCAGTTCATCCCGGATCTGCTTGATAAAGGTCATCATCACCTCAGCAGCTGCTTCGAATCCCTGGGTATCTAGAATCTGAGAACCGATATGGCAGTGGATGCCTGCAAAATTCAGATGCTCGCATGCTAGAGCCAGACGAACTGCTTCAAAAGCCTCGCCGGTTTCCAGTGCAAAGCCGAATTTGCTGTCGATCTGACCTGTACGGATGAAATCGTGGGTATGTGCATCTACGCCCGGCTTGATGCGGAAGAGAATATCTGCCTCTGTTCCGCGTTCTGCACAGAGGGCATCCAGCATGTGCAGTTCATAGATATTATCAACAACAATACGTCCTACGCCATAGTCCAGTGCCATGTTCAGTTCATCCGGCGTCTTATTGTTTCCGTGGAAGCAGATTTTCTTTGCATCCATGCCGGCTGCCATTGCTGTATAAAGCTCACCGCCGGAGACTACATCCACACCCAGACCTTCGCTTGCAACCACACGGTACATTTCCTTGCAGGAGAATGCCTTGCTTGCATAGCATACCAGACCGTTTCCGCCGTAAAACTGGTCGATGCTGCTTTTGAAGCTGCGGCAGTGCTTACGGATCTGGTTTTCATCCATAACATACAAAGGTGTGCTGTATTCCTGTGCGAGTGTAATTGTGTCCGCACCGCCGATGGTCAGATGACCCAGTTCGTTGGTGCCAAGGTTCTCAGATACGAACATCGTTTATACTTCCTTTCCTTCCGAAGCGGCGGATTCGCTGTCATCCGGCGCATTTACTTCCTCATTGTCACCTTCCGCAATATCTATGATGATATTGCGGATCTCATCCACGCCCTCACGTGTCATAGAAGAAAACGGTACAACATGAATTTCATCAAAATAGGGAATTTCCTGGGCAAATGCCTCCATGCGGCGTTTGCGCTCCATGACCTTGAGTTTGTCCGCTTTGGTGAGAATGATCACAAAGGGCAGTTCACGTTCGATTAGATAATCGATCATCTGGAGGTCGTCCCTGGACGGTGCATGACGCATGTCAATGAGCAGGAAGATCAGACGGATATCACGGTCAGAATCCAGATATCCCTCGATGAGATCTGCCCAGCGGTGCTTTTCGGATTTGGCGACCTTTGCATAGCCGTAGCCGGGGAGGTCTACGATGCGCACCGGCTCGACCTTGTAGAAGTTGATGGTTGCGGTTTTGCCCGGAACGGCACTGACACGTGCCAGTGACTTCCGGTTCATGATTTTATTGATCAGAGTGGATTTTCCCACATTGGAGCGTCCTGCAAAAGCGATTTCAATGCTGCTGCAAGGGGGCAGCTGGGAAAACAAACCATAGGATGCTTCAAAAGCAGCGAGGTTAAAATTCATACGTCCTCCTCATCATACATAAGCCAGCGGCTTTGACGGGGTTTTTGATTCCTGAGGAATGACAGCGGACAGACGCTCGTCATCCTCTTCTGTATATTCCGGCAGATAAACCAGTGCATGCTTCAGTACAGTGTCCAGTGTTTTCGCCGGGATGAACTGCACATTCTGCTTCACAATCTCATCTACCTCATAAAGGTCGGGTACATTCTTTTCCGGAATGATCACCGTACGGATTCCATTCCGGTAGGCAGCCATTGCCTTTTCCCGGAGACCGCCGATCGGCAGTACCTTTCCGTGAAGGGTGATCTCACCGGTCATGGCAACATCGCTCCGCACAGGAATACCTGACAAAGCGGAAACCATTGCAGTTACCATGGTAACACCTGCGGAGGGACCATCCTTGGGAACAGCACCTTCCGGTGCGTGAATATGGAGATCACGCTGTTCATAAAAATCAGGGCTGATACCATACTGTGCAGCAATGCTGCGCACATAGCTGACAGCGATTCTGGCGCTTTCCTTCATAACATCGCCGAGCGAGCCGGTAA
>JAFURN010000079.1 GCA_017480865.1 Ruminococcus sp.
GACGCACCTCTGGTGCACCAGTTGTCACGCCAGTGGCACAGCTGGGCAGCTAAGTGCGGACCGGATAAACGCTGAAAGCATCTAAGCGTGAAGCCGCCCTTAAGATAAGATATCCCATCGTAAGAGTAAGACCCCTTGTAGACTACGAGGTTGATAGGCCTGAAGTGTAAGCATGGTGACATGTTCAGCTTGCAGGTACTAATCGGTCGAGGGCTTTTCCTTTTGATTCCTGGAAAACTTCACGTTCTCCGCATTTCGCTTTTTCATCACTCATTCTCTTCTTCAACCGGTGTCTATGGCAAAGAGGTCCCACCCGTTCCCATCCCGAACACGGAAGTTAAGCTCTTTTGCGCCTACGATACTTGGACGGCGACGTCCTGGGAAAATTGGTCGATGCCGGTATTTTTAAGGTGGAACTTTCGTTCCACCTTTTTTGTTCCCTCCGGGCCATTAGCTCAGTTGGTCAGAGCTCCCGGCTCATAACCGGTCGGTCCTGGGTTCGAGTCCCCGATGGCCCACCACTAAATTCCCCCCATCAAGAGATGGGGGGTTCTTTTTTGCATCACCCTCTACTCACGATACAATCATGTGGTTATCTTGACATCTACTTTTCCCTATGGTAAAATAAAACCGCAGCACCGCTTTCAACAATTCCGGCGTGAAATGTGGAAAGCGCAGCTTCTATACTATTATAATATATAAGGGAGTATTTTTATGGCAAAAGGAATTGTATTTGACATGGACGGTGTTCTGTTTGATACAGAGCGTGTGTGTGATATGGTATGGATGGAGATTTCGGAGGAAATCGGTTTTGCACAGGGGAAGCAGGCGCTGAAAAATTGCGTGGGTCTGAACCGAAAGGATGAAGCTGCGTATTTTGCAAAAAATCATCCCGAGGTGGATTTTGCGTGGTTTGTAGAGCAGCTTTCCTACAGAATGCAGAAATGGCTGGATGAAAACGGAATGCCGGTCAAGACGGGAACAAGAGAGCTTTTAACATGGCTTCGTGAAAATATGTGGAAAGTAGGTCTTGCTACATCCACAAGACGTGTTTCGGTGATGCACCATCTGGAAATGACGGGTCTTACAGATATGTTCGATACCATCGTGACCGGTGATCGTGTGGAAAAAGGCAAGCCTGACCCCGAGATCTATCTGACGGCATGTGCGGAACTGGGGCTTGTGCCTGCGGAAACCTATGCGGTGGAGGATTCCCGGAATGGTCTGCGCGCTGCACATGATGCGGGAATGATGGCAATTCTGGTACCCGATACAGTTGCGCCGACAGAGGAAATGCTGGGGATCGCCCATCGTGTGGAGGATTCCCTGCTGGATGTGCTGGATTTCCTTAGGGAGCAGTGAGCATAAAATCCTGCTATTTATTACGAAGATGTAAACATTCCCAATCTCCTCTTGACGAATTTAGCAGACGTGCTATAATAGTATTAGCACTCTTAATAGGTGAGTGCTAAATGAGTGAAAGGAGTTCTGCACGAACAGGCTGTGCAGAGAAAAGAGAAATGGAACAGAAACAATTCAAGGCTGAGTCCAAGAGACTTTTGGACATGATGATTCATTCAATTTATACCCACAAGGAAATTTTCCTGAGAGAGTTGATTTCCAACGCAAGCGATGCGATTGACAAGCTGTATTTCAAGTCTCTGACAGATGACAGTGTGGGAATGTCCAAGTCGGATTTCAAGATTCAGATCCGTATTGACGAGGAAGCACGTACCCTGACCATTATCGATAATGGTATCGGTATGACCAAGGAGGAACTGGAAAACAACCTGGGTATCATCGCAAACAGCGGTTCGCTCAAATTCAAGAGCGAGAACCAGCTTTCCGAGGACAGTCAGATTATCGGTCAGTTTGGTGTTGGCTTCTATTCTGCATTTATGGTAGCCGGAAAGGTTACTGTAAAATCCCGTGCATTCGGTGCAGATCAGGCTTATGTATGGCAGTCTGAGGGTACGGATGGCTATACCATCGACACCTGTGACAAGGAAACTGTGGGTACAGAGATCATTCTGGAAATTCTGCCCGATGTGAAGGATGAAAATGGGAATGAGGAATCCTATGGTGATTATCTGAACCAGTATAAGATCCAGTCTCTGATCAAGCGATACAGCGATTATATCCGTTTCCCCATTGTGATGGATATGAAAAAGAGCCGCAGAAAGGCGGACGCTGCTGAGGATGATCATAGTGCAGCTGCTTACGAGGATTATATTGAGGCTGTTACGCTCAACAGCATGATTCCCCTGTGGCGCAAGAACAAGAGCGAACTGACGGACGAGGATTATAACAACTTCTACAAGGATAAGTTTAATGATTATTCGGAGCCGCTGGCACATGCCCATGTCCATAACGAGGGTATGCCCATGTATGATGCGCTTCTGTATATTCCGTCCCGTGCGCCCTATGATTTCTATTCCAAGGATTATAAGAAGGGTCTCCAGCTGTATGCAAACGGCGTACTGATCATGGATTGCTGTGAGGACCTGCTTCCGGATTATTTCAGCTTTGTCAAGGGTCTGGTGGATTCTGAGGATGTATCTCTCAACATCTCCAGAGAAATGCTCCAGCACGATGCACAGCTGCGCAGCATTGCGAAAAGCATCGAGCGTACCGTGAAGAATGAACTGACCCGTATGATGAAGAATGACCGTACCAAGTACGAGGAATTCTACAAGGCATTCGGCTTGCAGCTGAAGTACGGCGTGTATTCCGACTACGGCATGCACAAGGATGTGCTTCAGGATCTGCTGCTGTTCCCGTCCTCCAATGAAGGACATCCGCTGACCTCTCTGGCAGAATATACTGACCGATGCCCCGAAGATCAGGACTGTATTTATTATGCAGCAGGCGAGAGCATTGCGCGCGCAGAAGCACTGCCGCAGACAGAACTGGTGAAGGAAAAGGGCTATGAGATCCTGTACTTCACCGATAATGTAGATGAATTTGCAGTGCGCATGCTCATGGAATATAAGGGCAAGAAGTTCAAGTCTGTTGCGGACAGCGATCTGAATCTTGAAAGTGAAGCAGAAAAGAAGGAGCTGGAGGAAAAGTCTGAGCGCAGCAAGACGATGCTGGATATCATCAAGACTGCCCTGGAGGGTAAGGTATCTTCCGTAAAGCTTTCCGGCAGACTCAAGTCTCATCCCGTATGCCTCAGCAGTGAGGGTGAGATCACGATGGAAATGGCGAAGACCCTGAATGCAATGCCCGGCACCGAGCAGAAGATCCAGGCACAGCTGGTGCTGGAGATCAATCCGGAGCATCCGGTTTATGAAAAGCTTATGGAGCTTTCGGGTACGGACGAGGAAAAGCTTTCCAAGTACGGGCAGCTGCTCTATCATCAGGCACAGCTGATTGAAGGAATGCCCATTGAAGACCCGGTCAAATTCTCCAATTTGATTTGTGAACTTATGTGATAATTCTGTGTATATGCCCAATAAAGCCGTAAGATGTGTGATTTTACACATCTTACGGCTTTCCTTTTTGGTCAGAATGAGGAAAAAAACTTGTTGAATCATGTAGAAGGTTGACATTTTGTAGGAAGTATAGTATAATAACTACAATTGAAAGAAAAATGAAAGAAAAGAAAAGAAAGAGTGGACGACAGCGAAAATATCTATAAGGGTAAGGATGTTGAAAATGATTATCGTAAAAAGAATGTTGAGCGGGTTCACAGCTGCTGTCACATTGGCTTGTAGTATTACAGCTTTGGCAGTTCCTGTGTCCGGTGCGGACAACTGGGACGGCACGGTTGATACGGACTGGTACAACGAAACGGACACCATCTTCACACTGGAAACAGCGGAGGAACTTGCCGGTTTTGCTCAGCTTGTCAATGACAGTGTGGACACCTTTGCCGGGAAGGAAGTGCGGCTGGGTGCGGACATTGTGTTCAACGCAGACGCTGACCCGGATGCCTGGAAGCAGTGGGAGAATCTGCCGGCTGCTAACTGGGTACCCATTGGCAGGGAGTATGCTTCTCCGTTCAAGGGCTTGTTTGACGGCGGAGGACATACCGTCTCCGGTCTGTATTCCATGGTGACGGAGGGTGCAGCGGGCTTGTTCGGCTTTTCGGGAAGCGGTTCACAGATCTGGAATGTGCGTCTGGAGAACAGCTACGTCTGCTCCCAGGATACTTATGCGGGCGGCATCTGCGCCTACAGCAACTATGCAATGCTGCAATATTGTATCAACGATGCGGATGTATCCTCAGAGCATTATATCGGCGGCGGTGTGCTGGGTGTCAGTATGGGCGGTCAGACGATCAACTGTATGAACACCGGCGACGTGTACGGTGCAAGAGCAGCCGGCGGTGTACAGGGTGAGCAGTGCGCACGTTCTTATACCAGTGCATGCTATAACGGCGGTACTGTTACGGCATCGGAAAATGCCGGCGGTATAACCGGACGCCTGGAGAGCAGCAATATTGAGTACAGTTTCAATGCAGGCGAGATTTCCGGCGGCTCTGTTGCCGGCGGTATTGTGGGCAACAGTGTGGGAGAATCCTATGTGACAAGCAGCTATCATGCAGGTGCGGTGACCTGTACGCTGGGCGTATCCGGCGGCATCAGCGGCGATACAGATACAAATTGTGAGAATTGCTATTATCTGGAAGGAACCGCAGAGGGCGCTTGTGCAGATGCGGGCATTACTGTATGCTCAGAGGATGAAATGTGTGAGGATGCTTTTGCAGAGACATTGGGTAAGAATTTCGTCTCCGGAGGCGACAGCTTCCCTGTGCTCAGCTGGATGAATTCGGAAATCGTGGTAAAGCCTCCGGTTACAACAGAATCTACAACAGCTACAACGACCACAACAACTGCATCCAGCGATGATACCCAGACTGCTACAAAAACCACCGTTTCTACGACCGGAACAACTGCTGCCGGCACGGTGAAGATCTGGCCAATTAATAATGTGCGTCATCTTTCTGATATCGGGGATGCGGTGCAGCTTGTGATCGACGGCACGGAGAGCATACCGCAGTGGGCAACCATGAATAAGAGCGTAGCAACAGTTGATTCCAACGGTCTTGTCACAGCTGTGGGCGAGGGTACAGTAACCATTATTGCAACGGTAGACGGCGAGGCGGTTTCCATCGAACTCACGGTAGGCGGCACATCCTCAGCAACCACCGCCAAGACAACGACAACAACCACCAAGACAACGACAACTACGACCAAGACTACAACAACAACCACCAAGACAACGACAACTACGACCAAGACTACGACAACCACCACTAAGACAACGACCAAGGCAACAACGACCGCCAAGACAACAGCAAGTACAGCGAAGACGACTGCCAAGACAACGACCAAGGCAACGACGACTGCTAAGACAACGGCAAGTACAGCGAAGACAACTTCCAAAACAACGACTAAGACAACAGCAACGACAACTGGTGCAACAACAACAGCTGTGAGTATGAAGGCGTATGCACGCGGCGATTGCAATGGAGATGCCGTTGTGAATCTGGCGGATGCGTCTGCGGTTCTGAAATATTATGCACAGAATGCTGCCGGTATAACAGCAGCATTCGATGAGGATGAAAAGCTGAATATGCTGGCAGGCTATGCGGCAGATGTCAACCGTGATGATAAGCTGGATCTGGCAGATGCCTCCATGATCCTCCGGTATTATGCACAGTGTGCAGCTGGACTCGAAGCCTCCTGGTCAGAGGATGATTAAACATACAGATGGGCTGCTGCAGCATTTGAGTTTGCAGCAGCCTTTTTTGGTTCTGTACTGCTTTTCCAACCGGTAAAAAATGGGATCAGCGGGCTTGAAAACGATGTTTACAAAAGTACGTTGTGTTTTGCAGCTTCCATGTGCTATAATAAGAGGGTATTCTCTTCGGAACGGCGGAGTTTTTTCCGGATGCGCCTGCATAGCCAGAGTGCCGGAAAGCTCAGCAGAAACCAGAGCAGCGTAAAGGGGAGACAGATCTGCCCGTACAGATTCAGCGGCATGTCTGCATAATCCCAAACATTCCAGCGGAGACTGAGATTGGCAAGGACCCCGGTTACCATTTCTGCGGCGGTAATGAGCAGCGCACCGGATATCCCCTGCAAAAGAAGGGGGCAGGATGTGTCTGAGGCAACTGCATAAAGCATGGCACCGGAAATCCCTCCCAGCAGCGTCATGGTCCAGTGGGTGTAGCCCCGGAATACGATTTCCAGCAGACTGTAGATCAGGCTGCCGATCAGAAATAAGTAGCAGAATTCGTACAGATGAACAGATCGCTGCATAGGATACCTCCGAATGGTTTTATTCTGTTATAATTATAATGAAAAAGGGCTGTTTTATACGGCTCTGCGAAAGGAAGATTTTGATATGCGCAGAAGCGGAATTTTAATGCATGTTTCCAGCCTGCCGTCTGAATACGGCATCGGCAAGCTGGGACAGGAAGCCTATGCATTTGCAGATTTTTTAGAGAAGAGCGGTGTTGCTGTATGGCAGATCCTTCCGCTTTCTCCCACCAGCTACGGGGATTCCCCGTATCAGTCCTTCTCGGTACACGCCGGTAATCCCTACTTCATCGATTTTGAAACGCTTGAGCAGCAGGGGCTTCTCAAACGGGATGAATATGCGTCCGTAGACTGGGGCAGTGACCCGAAGCGTGTAGACTATGCAAAGATCTATGAGAATTGTTTTCCGGTGCTGAAAAAGGCGTATGCACGATTCGACCGGACAGATGATGCGTATCAGGAATTTTTCAGGGAGCAGGCAGACTGGCTCCCCGACTACGGTCTTTTTATGGCACTGAAGGCAGCACACGGCGGCAGACCCTGGCAGGAATGGGAAAAGCCCCTTGCAATGTATGAGGAAGCGGCTGTTGCAGCGGCACGGAAGGAATATGCAGAGGAAGCGGAGTTTTACTGCGTACTGCAATACTGGTTCTACAGCCAGTGGTTTGCGCTGAAGGAATATTGCAATGGCAAGGGAATTTCTATTGTGGGCGATATCCCGATTTATGTGGCATATGACAGCGTGGAGGTCTGGACAAAGCCGGAACTGTTCTGTCTGGATGAAACTCACACGCCTACCGATGTGGCAGGCTGTCCGCCCGATTTCTTCTCCCCGACGGGTCAGCTGTGGGGCAATCCCCTGTATGATTGGGACTACCATAAGGAAACGGGTTATGCATGGTGGATTGAGCGTCTGAGACGTGCGACTACTGTTTATGATACCGTCCGTATTGACCATTTCCGGGGCTTTGAAAGCTATTATGCCATTCCTTACGGCAATCCCACAGCGGAGATCGGTGAATGGAGAGAAGGCCCCAATACCGCACTTTTTGAAGCAGCAAAGGAAAAGCTGGGTGAGATGTCCATTATCGCAGAGGATCTGGGTCTGATCACGCCCGAGGTACGGGAGATGCTCCGGAATTGCGGCTATCCGGGTATGAAGGTGCTTCAGTTTGCATTTGACAGCGGTGCAGGCTGCGGTGATCTGCCGCATAATTACACCACAAGCAGCTGCGTTGTGTATACGGGAACACATGATAATATGACGCTCCGGGGCTGGACAGAGTCTCTGGGTGCGAAGTCGGTATCCTTTGCAAAGCGGTATCTCCGTGTGAAGGACAGAAAGGACCTGCCGGATGCTATGGTACGTCTTGCATGGAGCAGTGTAGGTGAACTGGCGGTTGCCCAGATGCAGGATTTTCTGGATGCGCCGGCATCCGCAAGAATGAATACGCCGGCAACGCCTTCTGGCAACTGGCAGTACCGTGCGCAGAAGGGCGATTTCACAGCGAAGACTGCAAAGAAGATCTATCAGCTGGCGGAGCTGTACAACCGTCTGCCTGCAGCGGAGGAAAAGGTATAAAGTCTTTTTGGTGCAGCAATTTATGCTGCCGGGGTTCCGGGGCGAGCAGCCCCAGACGGCTGCCGTGCAGCCGCGAAACAAATTCCCTTTCCCCACTTGAATCTGCGGGAAGGATATGGTATAATAAGGGAAGTTAAGCTACAATCAAAGAGAAAGAGGTTTTGAATATGCGTAATACAAAAAGCTATGAAAGTCCGTTCTGCACACGCTATGCCAGCGAGGAGATGCAGTATGTATTTTCTGCTGACAAGAAGTTCACCACATGGAGAAAGCTTTGGGTCGCACTGGCACGTGCAGAGATGGAACTGGGTCTGCCGGTAACCGCAGAGCAGGTTGCAGAACTGGAAGCAAATATCGAGAATATTGACTATGACGTAGCAGAAGCAAGAGAAAAGGTCGTTCGTCACGATGTTATGTCTCATGTGTATGCATATGGACAGGTCTGCCCGAATGCAAAGGGTATCATTCACCTGGGTGCGACTTCCTGCTATGTCGGCGATAACACGGACGTGATCGTGATCCGTGACGCTTTGCAGATCGTACGCCGCAAGATGATCAACGTACTTTCCAATCTGTCCAAGTTTGCGCTGGAATATAAGGCGATGCCGGCTCTGGCATATACCCACCTCCAGCCGGCACAGCTGACCACCATCGGCAAGCGTGCAACTCTGTGGATGAACGAACTGCTTATGGACTTTGAGGAACTGGAATACAGAATCAGCAGCCTGAAGCTTCTCGGCTCCAAGGGTACGACCGGTACACAGGCATCCTTTATGGAACTGTTTGAGGGCGATACCGATAAGGTGAAGCTGCTGGAAGAAAAGATCGCCAAGGAAATGGGCTTTGATGCAGTCGTTCCTGTATCCGGTCAGACCTATTCCAGAAAGATGGATGCGCAGGTGCTTCAGACACTCAGCGGCATTGCACAGTCCTGCAGCAAGTTCTCCAATGATATGCGTATCCTCCAGAGCTTCAAGGAAATGGAAGAACCCTTTGAAAAGACACAGATCGGTTCCTCTGCTATGGCTTATAAGCGGAACCCCATGCGCTGCGAGAGAATTACATCTCTGTCCCGCTATGTGATGATCGACAGCCTGAACCCGGCATTTACCGCAGGTACCCAGTGGTTTGAAAGAACGCTGGATGACTCCGCAAACAAGAGAGTTTCCGTTCCGGAGGCATTCCTTGCAGTGGATGCGATCCTCAATATCATGATGAATGTAACAGACGGTCTGGTGGTATACCCGAAGATGGTTCGCCAGAGAGTGATGCGTGAACTGCCGTTTATGGCAACCGAGAACATAATGATGGACGCTGTGAAGAAGGGCGGTGACCGTCAGGCTCTGCACGAAAAGATCCGTGAATACTCCATGGAGGCTGGCAAGCATGTCAAGGAAGAGGGTCTGGAGAATGACCTTTGCGATATGATTCTGGCTGACCCCATGTTTATGATCAGCAAGGAAGAACTGGATGCGATCCTCCAGCCGGAGAACTTCACCGGAAGAAGCGAACAGCAGACAGAAGAATTTGTAGCAAACTGCATTCAGCCGATTCTGGATGCAAACAAGGACATCCTCGGCGAGAGCTTTGAGATGAAGAACTAATACTGATTTTCAAATGGGAATCGTATAAGGTTCGTCCTCGGATTTGCTTTTTTGCACCGCATGGGGCTGTATGGACCTTGTGCGGTGTTTTTTTGGAGATATGCAGAAAAATCACGGAATTTCGGGACGCAGCCCCCGGCTGCAACCGCTGGTTGACAAATTTCCAGCTTCGATTGGTGGTGTGCAACCGCAGAAAATGCGATAATGGGGACACAGGGAAACGCAGAAAGCATTCCGGAAATTCTGATGAGGTGACGATTATGATTTTAGCAGACAAGATTATCAAGCACAGAAAAATGAACGGCTGGTCCCAGGAGGAGCTTGCTGAAAAGATGAACGTATCCAGACAGGCTGTCTCCAAATGGGAGGGCGCACAGTCCGTTCCCGATCTGGATAAGGTGCTCCGGCTGAGCAGTCTGTTCGGCGTAACGACAGACTATCTTCTGAAGGATGAAGTGGAAACGGAAACCTTTACAGGGGAAGACGCAGAGCCAAGTGCAAGAAAAGTCTCCATGGAGGAGGCGAACGATTATCTGGAACAGCGGAAAAAGGCATCCGTGCAGATCGCCTTCGGAACGCTTTTATGTATCCTTTCTCCCATTTGCATGTTTCTTCTGAGTGCCGCTTCCGCGGTGCCGTCCATGGGCATTTCCGAGGGTGCAGCAGCGGCAGGCGGTCTTGTTGTACTGTTTCTGCTTGTGGCAGCAGCTGTAGGTATCTTTATCCTCTGCGGCTTCCGGAATGAACCCTTTGCCTTTCTGGAAAAGGAGTATTTCGAGACAGAATACGGCGTAACGGGCATGGTAAAGGAAAAGCAGAAGGCATACCGCAGTACCTATATCAAGTATAATATGATCGGCATCATCCTTTGTGTGCTGTCTCCGGTTCCGCTGTTTGCCGGTGTGTTTACAGAGAATGAATTCCTCATGGTGATCATGCTGTGTATTCTGATGGTGATCGTGGGAGCCGGTGTTTTCTTTCTGGTGATGACCGGCGTGCGCTGGGCAAGCATGCAGCGTCTTCTGAAGGATCCTGAGTATGTGGACTTCGACAAGAACGGAAACAGAACCATGAAAAGCACGGTAGGCACTGTTTACTGGATGCTGGCACTGGCGGTGTATCTGGGCTGGAGCCTTGTGACCAATGACTGGCATATCACATGGGTGGTATGGCCGATTGCCGGTATACTCTATGCGCCGGTACTGGCTGTGTGCAATTCCTTGAAAAGTGAAAAATAACCGAAGGTTATCTCAGTCTGTAGAAAAAGTATGCTTTAACAGCGGGCGAGCGATGCTCGCCCCTACATAAAATAACGTAAAATAGCCATTTGTAGGGGACGGCGCCCACGACGTCCCGCTAACAGAACGCCTTTTTCTACAGCTTGAAATAACCAAAGGTTAACTCATAACATTCTATCTATTATAAAGGAGGAACCCATATGAACAAAAAAGCAATGTACAATCTCACCTATGGGCTGTTTGTTCTGACCACAAAGCTGGGCGAGCGCAGTCAGGGCTGTATCATCAATACCGCCATGCAGGTGACAACGACCCCGAACCGTATCACGATTGCGGTAAACAAGCAGAATCTGACTCATGATGTACTGATGTACACCAAGGAATTCAATGTATCGGTTCTGTCGGAGCAGGCGGACTTCTCAGTGTTCCAGCGGTTCGGCTTCCAGAGCGGCCGGGATACGGACAAGTTCGCAGGCTATGCAAATGCGAAAAATGCCGCAAACGGTATGCCTTATGTGACAGAGGGAACCAATGCCTATCTGTCGGCAAAGGTAGTGGAGACGATGGACCTGGGAACGCATACGCTGTTTCTGGCGGATGTAACAGACGGCGAGGTGCTGTCGGATGTACCGTCTGTGACCTATGCCTATTATCAGAGCCATATCAAGCCGAAGCCGGAGGCAAAGACGGAGGAGAAAACGGGCTACCGCTGCCGGATCTGCGGTTATATCCATGAGGGCGAAGAGCTGCCGGAGGACTTTGTTTGTCCGATCTGCAAGCATGGTCCGGATGATTTTGAGAAGATTTAAGGATAAAAAAACAGGACTGCTGCAATCTGAATGTTGCAGCAGTCCCTTTTGTATTTGTGTTTATGCACTCATGATTTCAGAGATCGCATCGAGAATCTTGTCATGACATCCGCCGCAGCCTGTGGAGCAGTGGGTCACTTCCTGTACGTGCTGAAAAGCGGACAGTACATCGGAGAAGCTGGTCATATCGTTCAGTGCGTCTTCTACGTCGGCATAGGATACACCCATGCAATGACAGATTTCATAATTTTCCATAACAATTATTCCTTTCTGTACAGCGTTTTGCCGTGTATTTTCTTTAGTATAGCATAGAATCATCAAAATGTCAATAATTATTCTCAATAAGATTCTGTTAAGTTCAGGGTTTGTGTCATATTATTTCTGTATGCATCAGAATAACAGTGATTTGCAAATTACGAGAGCCGATTACTGCAATTTTCATATTTTCTTCCCTCCATTTAATCATGGTTAGATATGTTTTAGATGCATTTTAAATGCACTTTTCACATTATAGCACATTTCAGAGTTGAAATAAAGCCATATTCGATATAAAAAGGAGTTTTTTTATGGCGATCAAGAGTTTATCCATCCGAATTGATTCTGAAATGCTGGACAAGCTGCATGTAGTCGCGGATTATGAAGCACGCTCTGCCAATGGTCAGATTCTCGTTCTTATCCGGGAATGTATCGAAAAATATGAAGAGAAGCATGGAAAAATCGAACTGGGAAACAGCAAAGAGGAACTGCCGCATCCGAATTAAAGGAGCGGCATCCTTTTTTATGTGCGCCCGGCAGGTTTTCTTTCTTTTTCAGGAAAGGTGCAAAAAAACAGTTGACGGATTCGCCTTTTTCGTGTATCATTATAATATATAGGTGTGCGATGCCTGACAGAGAATGGAGGAACAATTTATTATGAAACTGAGAAGACGGGCAGCTGCGGCAATGGGTGCAGTGCTGCTGATGACAACAACAGCCTGTGGCAGCGGCAGCATTACGGCTGAGGATTATACATGGAGCAACGTTGCCATGGGCGGCGGCGGCTATGTCACCGGTATGGTTTATAATCCCGGCGAAGAGGGGCTTGTGTATGCACGTACAGACATCGGCGGTCTGTATCGCAGAAGTTCCCGTGACAACGACACATGGCAGCCCCTGACGGACTTCCTGGGTTCGGATAACTGGAATTATATCGGTATTGAGAGCGTGGCAGCTGACCCGGTAGAGCCGAACCGTGTGTACTTTGCAGGCGGTACCTATGCAGATACTCCGGGTGCTCTGTTTGCTTCCGAGGACTACGGCGAAACCTGGACGCAGGTGGATGTTCCCTTCTACTGCGGCGGTAATCTGTCAGGACGCGGTACCGGTGAGCGTATGATGGTAAATCCCAATAATAATAAGCAGGTCTGGATGGGTACCAGAGACGCCGGTCTGTGGAAGACGGAGGACTACGGCAAGACATGGGAGGAATGTACAAGCTTCCCGGTGGATGGAAATTATTCACAGGAGAGCAACAGCATCGGTATTATGTGGGTGGAATTTGATCCGAATTCTGCTGATATGTACGTAGGCGTAGCGATGCTGGACGGCGTTTGCATTTATAAGTCCTCTGACAGCGGCGAGAGCTGGGAGGCACTTCCTGCCAATGAAAAGGGTATGTATCCGCTTCAGGCAGATATCTCCTCCAATGGAAATATGTACATTACCTATTCCGATAACTGCGGACCGAATATGTCCCCCACTGCCGGAAAGGTTTATAAGTATGAACTGGCAAGCGGTACCTTTACGGATATCACACCGGATCTGGACGACGGCAGATACGGCGGCTTCGGTGCGGTTTCTGTAGATGTTCAGAAGCCGGATACCCTGGTAGTATCTACACTGGGCTGGTGGTCTGAGCAGGGCGATAATGTATACTACTCCGAGGACGGCGGCAGCAGCTGGACCGGTCTCTTCAATGACAAGACCGGCGAAACAAACTATCAGATGGATACCTCCCAGTGCGGCTGGCTGGACTGGGGCAGAGGCGAAAACCAGGCGAAGACCGGCTGGTGGACAGCGGATATCAACATCAATCCCTTTAATTCGGATGAGATCATGTACGGCACCGGTGCAACGATCTTTTCTACTGTGAATATGACCAAGTATGCAAGCGAGCCGGTTACCATTGCATTTGATGCATATGGTCTGGAGGAGACGGCTGTATTCAAGATGGTATCTCCGCCTGCACAGGAGGGCGCTCCGGAGCTGTATTCCATTATGGGTGACCTGACAGGCTTTGCGCATATGGATGTTACCGTATGCCCTGATGATGCACATTTCATGAAGAACGGCAAGCCCACTGACCTGGATGTTGCGTTCCTGAATCCGAACGTTGCAGCGTATACAACCGAGGAAAAGTGCGGCATTTCCTACACCAGGGACGGCGGCAGCACATGGCAGAATGTAGCAGTGCTTCCCGAGCCTTCTCAGGGCGGACGCATTGCGGTTTCCGCAGACGGCAGCTCTATGGTATGGGTGCCGGCAAATGTTTCCGGCAAGCCTTATGTGACCTTTGACTTCGGTGAGACCTGGTATTACTGTGAGGGCGTAAGCTATGGTACGGAAATTGCAGCTGACCGTGTGGATCCCAAAACCTTCTATGCAACCTGCGACGGTATGCTGTATATTTCACACGACGGCGGCGTAAACTTTGAAAATACCGGTAAGCTTGTAGCAGACAGCGCAGTTCCCCAGACCGTTCCGGGTAAGGAGGGTCATATCTGGATGGCAACCGGTTCTCTGATCATGTATTCCGAGGACGGCGGTGAGACCTTTACCAATGTCAAGACGCTCAGTGAGATCTCTGCGATCGGCTTTGGTGCAGGAAAGAATGAGGACAGCTATCCGGTTATCTATGCACAGGGCAATGACGGCACAAACGGCAAGGGCATCTATATGTCTGAGGACAAGGGTGTAACCTGGGTGCGGATCAATGACGAACAGCATCTGTTCGGTAATCTGAGCGGCTATATCAGCGGCGACAGTAATGTGTACGGAAGAGTATATATCGCAACAAACGGACGTGGAATTGTAATGGGTGATATTAAGAAGTGAGCAGAAGATATCGAAGCCGGGCGGCTTCTTATGTAATGCGGTGGGCAGTGCTGCTGATCGTGCTTGCACTGCTTGCATTTCTGGGCTACTGCGGTGTGCGCGTGTGGAATTTTTACCGTGCAGTCAATGGTGAGATTCCGGCGCAGCTTCCCGCTGCCGGGGAATATCCGGTGCGCGGCGTGGATATCTCCTATTATCAGGGAGAAATCGACTGGAAAACACTGGCGGAGGATGACCATGTGGACTTTGCCTTTATCAAGGCAACCGAGGGCAGTACCCATCAGGACGAACGCTTTACGGAAAACTGGAACAATGCCCGCAGTGCAGGTGTGTATGTGGGTGCCTATCATTTCGTAAGCTTTGAAACATCAGGAGAGACGCAGGCGGACAACTTTATTTCGCTTGTGCCGAAGCAGGCAAACAGCCTGCCGCCGGTACTGGACCTGGAACTGTATAATGAAGAGGTGAATCTGAATCCTCCCAGCCGTGAGGAGGTTCACGAGATCCTCGATGCCATGATCGAAAAGCTGGAGGAATATTACGGTGTAAAGCCGATCATCTATACATCCTCCAATCTGTATATCAAATATCTGCTGGGTTCATATCTGGGATATGATATCTGGATGAGCAATACAAGCTGTGAACCGCTGACACGCTGGACTTTCTGGCAGTACAGCTTTGAGGGGAAGCTTCCGGGCTTTGCAACAGATGATATTCCTGTGGATCTTAATGTCTATAACGGCAGTGAGCAGGATTTCTATGAGGAGTTTGGTCTGTCCCCGGATTTTGCAGTGTATCGGAGGGATACGGTATCATGATGAGAGAACCCATTTTTCTGAAGGGTGTGTGCAAGGATTATCTCTGGGGCGGACAGAAGCTGCGGGAGCTTTTCGGTAAGGAAAGTGACAGCGAAATTCTTGCAGAAAGCTGGGAACTTTCCTGCCATCCGGATGGCTGTTCTGTGGTTATGAACGGTGCAGACAAGGGACTGACGCTTACAGAATATATCGAAAAACACGGTGCTGAAAATATTCTTGGTGCTCACTGCGGCAGAATGGAAAATGTACCGCTGATCAAGCTGATCGATGCGAAGGAGCCGCTTTCTGTTCAGGTCCATCCGGACGATGCCTATGCCCGCACACACGGCGATGCAAACGGAAAGACGGAGATGTGGTATGTTCTGGATGCTGAGGAGGGCGCAGAGCTTGTCTATGGTGTCAACCGGGAACTGACCCGTGAGGAATTCAGAGCGCATATTGAAGATGGTACTCTGGAGGAAATTCTGAATTACGTGCCGGTGAAAAAGGGCGATGTGTTCTTTATTCCGGCGGGAACGCTTCATGCCATCGGCGGAGGAATTCTCATTGCGGAGGTGCAGCAGAATTCCAACCTGACCTATCGTGTGTATGACTATAACCGCAGGGATGCTGAGGGCAAGCTCCGGGAGCTTCATGTGGAGGATGCGATTCAGGTGACGAATCTTGTTCCTACGGTTGCAGAGCAATCTTGCTGCAATATGGCAGATATGGAGACGCCGTGGGGCAGAAGCCGGATTCTGTGTGCCTGTGATTATTTTGTTGCCGTGCAGGAATGGGTGGATCATCGTGTAGTCCGGGCAGGTTCAGAGAATGTCTATCACCATTTTCTCATTTTAGAGGGGGAAGGCGTACTGGAAACGGGCGGAAACGTTTATCCGCTGAAAAAGGGCGACAGCGTACTGCTGCCGCCGATAAAAGGTGACTACTGCATTGACGGAAGGCTGAGTTATCTTTCTACATTCAGTCTGGATGCAGAGGAAATAGAAAATAAAATTATGGAGGAATAACATTATGAAGTATTATATTGGTATTGACCTGGGCGGTACAAACATCGTTGCAGGCGTTGTAAACGAGAACTATGAGATTCTGGCAAAGGCAAGCGTAAAGACCAATCTTCCCAGACCCGAGCAGGAAATTGCAGCGGACATCATCAAGGTTTCCAAGCAGGCAGTTGCAGATGCTGGACTCACCATGGAGCAGATCGAATGGGTCGGCATGGGCACACCCGGCATTGCAAACAGCGAAACGGGTATCATTGAATATTCCAACAATCTGGGCTTTGTGAATACACCCATGGTGAAGTATCTGGAGGAGGGCCTTGGCAAGCCTGCATTCATCGAAAATGACGCAAATGCAGCAGCTTACGGCGAATATGTAGCAGGTGCTGCAAAGGGTGCAAAGAATGCAGTCTGCATCACACTGGGTACCGGCGTAGGCGGCGGTATCGTCATCGATGGCAAGATCTACTGCGGCTCCAATTTCGGCGGTGCGGAGATCGGTCACACGGTGATTTCTGTAGATGGTCCCCAGTGCACCTGCGGCAGAAAGGGCTGCTTTGAGGTATTCTCTTCCGCAACCGGTCTGATCCGTATGACCAAGGAAGCCATTGCTGAGAATCCGGAAAGCTCCATGGCAACCGAGGACAAGATCAGCGGACGTACTGCATTCAATCACATGCGTTCCGGCGATGCTTCTGCAAAGGCAGTCGTTGACAAGTATATCAAGCATCTGGCAGCAGGTGTCACCAACACCATCAACATCTTCCAGCCGGATGTACTGTGCATCGGCGGCGGCGTATGCAACGAGGGCGATCCGCTTCTGGTTCCCATGAAGGAGATCGTGGCAAGAGAAAACTACACCAGAAATTCCCCGAAGAATGCAGAAATCGTGATCGCAGAGCTGGGTAATGACGCTGGTATTATCGGTGCGGCATTCCTGGGAAATGCAAAGTAAGATCGAAATCTGCACGAAAAAGCGTTAATTTGTATGGATTCTGAGAAAATACGCAAAAAAACTTGCATTTTCTTTTGATACCTGTTATAATGATAAAGGTCTGTCATCTGGCAGACAATGAAAATTTTGAAGGAAAAGAGGAACTATCATGCCTGCGAATGTTATTGTCGGTTCTCAGTGGGGCGATGAGGGTAAAGGTAAAATTATTGACATTATGGCATCCCGTGCGGATGTTGTTGTACGTTCCACCGGCGGCAACAATGCCGGTCATACGGTTGTCAACAATGGTGAGGTGTACAAGCTGCATCTGATTCCGTCCGGTATTCTGTATCCGAACACCCTGTGCCTGATTGGTGCCGGCGTTGTACTGGACCCGAAGGACTTTATTTCTGAACTGGAAGGTCTGGAAAGCCGTGGAATTTCCACCGCAAACCTGAAGATCGACCCGCGTGCGCACGTGGTAATGCCGTGGCATATTGCACTGGATGGTCTGTCTGAACAGTTCAGAGGAAACTCTGATATCGGTACAACCAAGCGCGGCATTGGTCCGACCTACATGGATAAATACGAGCGCTGCGGTCTGCGTATGTGCGATCTGGTAAACCCGGAGGTTTTCGCACAGAAGGCAAGGGCGACCGGCGAACTCAAGAATGCGATCATCACAAAGGTATACGGCGGCGAGGGCTTTGATCTGGATGCTGTCATTGCCGAATATATCGAGTACGGAAAGAGACTGGCACCGTACATTGCGGATGTATCTGTCCTGACTTATGAAGCAAACAAGGCAGGCAAGAACATCATGTTTGAGGGTGCGCAGGCAACTCTGCTGGATATTGATTATGGTACCTATCCGTATGTAACCTCTTCCCATCCGGTATCCAGCGGTATGTGTGCCGGCGTGGGTATTGGTCCGAAGATGGTTTCCAATATCATCGGCGTTGCAAAGGCTTACACCACAAGAGTCGGCAAGGGTCCGTTCCCGACAGAGCTGGATGACGAGACCGGCGATTCCATCCGTAACAAGGGCGGCGAGTTTGGTACAACAACCGGTCGTCCGAGAAGAACCGGCTGGTTCGATGCGGTGATCGTACGTCACTCTGTACGTGTAAATGGTCTGGATGGTCTGGCGATCAACAAGCTGGATACCCTGTCCGGTATTCCGGTGCTGAAAATGTGCGTAGGCTATGAAAAGCCGGACGGCACGATTCTGAGAGATTTCCCGGCTGCGCTGGAGGAACTGGCGGACTGCAAGCCGGTATATGAAGAGTTTGAGGGCTTCAGTGAGGATATCAGCGGTCTGAAATCCTTTGATGAACTGCCGGAGAATGCAAAGAAGTACATCGCAAGACTGGAAGAGGTCTGCGAATGTAAGGTTGTTATGGTGGGCAATGGTCCTGACCGTACACAGATCCTGGAACGCTGACAAGAGATAAAAAGGTGCTGCAGGGTACAATTTTGTAAATCTGAGAGAACATAAAAAGTCCGGACCCTGGTGATCGTAATCACCTATGGGTCCGGACTTTTTGCATTCCGGTTTTATTCGCATTGTAGGGATATCCTCTGCCTCCGGCAGTTAGCCCCATAAACACTTACCTCAACAATTAGAATAGCCGCCGCTTCTATCCGTTACGGGATTTCAGTTTGATTCGGTTTCCGCAGGTTCTGTTTCATTTTCTGCTGGCTCCGGGGCTTCTTCTGCCTGCGCTTCCGGCTTTGCAGGCGTATCATCCTTCCGCTGGATCAGATCTGCAACCTGTTCCATAACCATATGAAAGCCGTCATTCAGCTTGGTTTTTCCGATGCCGATCCAGTTCTTCGCCTGATTTGCCAGCCTGGATGCTTTTTCACCAAGCTCCGGGAATAAAGGCTCTCTGTCATCCGGCTGACCGGCTTTCGGATCCGGCTCCGCAGCAGCAGAGGTTTTTTCCCGCAGAATGGTATAGATCAGCGACATGACCGGTACGCCTACGATCATACCCATTACGCCGAACAGACCGCCGCCCACTGTTACTGCAAACAGGATCCAGATTGCCGGCAATCCCACGGAATTTCCTACAACTCTGGGATAGATCAGATTGCTGTCGATCTGCTGCATAACAATAACAAAAATAACAAACCAGATGGCTCTCCAAGGGTCGATCATCAGATAAATGATCGCACCGGGAATGGTACCGATAATGGGACCGATGATGGGGATAATATTCGTTACACCGATGATTACACTGATCATGACTGCATAGGGGAAGCCAAGGATAGTCATGCCGATGAAGCAGAGTACACCCAGGATCAATGCTTCCATAAGCTGTCCGCTGACAAAGCTGGAGAAGGTGCTGAACACCAGTTTGCTGTAATGGGACATGTGGCTGTAGGTCGCATCTGAGCAGAAGGTCTTGATGATACGCTTGATCTGACGCTTGAGACGGTCACGTCCTGCCAGAATATAAACAGAGAACGCAATGCCGAATACAATGTCAGTCAGGACACCGGTCAGACCGCTTGCCCATTCGCCTACGCTTTCCATAGCCTCAGGGATGTATTCCGGAATGGAGGAAGCAGCATTTGTAACCTGCTTCATGATATCATCTGTGTTGAGATTGAACATGGAGAGTAGACCGTTTCCGTCGGTACCCTGGAGTATGTTCAGGATGTTTTCCAGTCCCCGCTGGATATTCGCCATGTAGATGGAGAATTTTGTAGTAAATTCTTCAATGCTGGAACGGAAGGACGGCACAATAATACCGATGATACCGGTGAGAATGCCGAAGAACAACAGATAGGTCAGCAGCACAGCTACGCCGTTGCAGGGGAAGCGTTTCCCCTTTGTGAGTTTTTCCAGATACGCATTGATAAGAATGTTCGGCTTGTACAGGACAAAGGTCAGTGCAATACCAATGAGCATGGGACGCAGGATCGTCAGGAGATCTCCGACCCAGCCGAAAATGGATTCTACACGCATAAGGACGAACGCCAGTACAATCAGAACAGCACCGCTGAAAATCAGGGTAGAACTGAGTGTTTTGTTGATATGATGGTTGCTTTTCTTGGGCATAGAGCCGTTTCTCCTTCCTTATCCAATGATGGATTTTGCAATGTCTACTGTGTTTTTGGCGTCCTTTGCGTAAAAATCAGCATGAATCTGCTGTGCATATTCCGGTGTGAGAACGGCACCGCCCACAACGGTTTTGCAGCCCGGATACTGTTCACGGAGCAGATGAATGGTCTCTGCCATGGCATCCAGAGTCGTCGTCATCAGGGCAGAAAGTCCCACCAGCGGAACCTGATGCTCGATCGCCGCATTCACAACAGTCTGGGGCGGAACATCCTTTCCGAGGTCGATGACGGTATATCCATAGTTTTCCAGAAGTACCTTAACGATATTCTTGCCGATGTCGTGGACATCCCCCTTGACTGTAGCAAGAACGATCTTCCCCTTGCTGACCGGGGTCTGGCTGCTCCGGGAGAGTACATCACGGATCACACGGAAGGCAGACTGCGCTGCACCGGCGGTCAGGATCAGCTGGGGCAGGAAGATCTTTCCCTGTTCAAACTGGGTGCCGGCAGTATCCAGTGCCGGGATCAGCATATCATTGATGATGGTCATGGGATCATTTGTCAGGAGCAGCTTTTCTGTGATTTTCGCACAGTCCTCCTTGAGTCCGTGGGCAAGCGCATAGCCCAGATCCGGTTCTGCATTTGCCGCTGCCGGTGCAGATGCGGGCTTTACAGGCACCGCTGCACCGTATGCTGCAATATAGCCCACAGAATTTTCATCCAGGCAGGTCAGCACCTTATAGGCACGGACCGCCTCTGCCATGGAGACGATATTAGGGTTGAGAATGGGCAGGTCCAGACCGCTCTGCATTGCCATGGTGAGAAATGTGCGGTTGACCGCTTCCCGGTTCGGGAGTCCGAAGGAAATATTGGAAACACCCAATACTGTTTTCAGTCCCAGTTCTTCCTTGACACGGCGCAGTGCAGTCAGGGTTTCTCCTGCACCGTCCTGTTCTGCGGATACAGTCAGGGTGAGACAGTCGATATACACATCCCGCTTCGGGATACCCATTGCTTCTGCGCGTTCCAGAATGCGCTTTGCAATGGCAAAACGGTCCTCTGCCTTTTTGGGGATGCCCTTTTCATCCAGGGTCAGTCCCACTACCGCAGCACCGTATTTTTTTACCAGGGGCAGTATGGTCCGGAGAGATTCCTCCTCGCCGTTGACGGAATTGACAATGGGCTTGCCGTTGTAGATCCGCAGTGCTGCTTCCAGGACCTCCGGGTTTGTGGAGTCAAGCTGAAGCGGAACATCCTCTACAGACTGAAGTGCTTTTACCGTGCGCACCATCATATCCTTCTCGTCGATGCCGGGAAGACCTACATTGACATCCAGGATATCTGCGCCGGCATCTGTCTGCTGAACTGCCTGTTCCAGGATATAGGAAATATCGTTTTCCCGCAGTGCCTGCTGAAAACGCTTCTTACCCGTGGGATTGATGCGCTCACCGATCATGCGGGGCTCTGTAATGGTTACGACCGATGTGGCAGAGCATACTGCTGCCGGAATGGACTTCTGCTTTGGAAGAATGGGGGCAGCTGTCTGTTCGAGCCGGTCGAAGGCAGCCTTCAGATGTTCGGGTGTCGTACCGCAGCAGCCGCCGAAGATTTTTACGCCTAAAGCTGCAAAATCTGCCATAGCCGCAGCAAAATCCTCCGGCTCTACGGAGAAAGCGCCGGTAATCGGGTCAGGCAGTCCTGCATTGGGCTTTACAATGACAGGGAGATTTGTCCACTGGCAGAGTTCCTCTACCACTGGATAAAGCTCCTTGGGACCGAGCGAGCAGTTCACACCCAGCGCATCTGCCCCCAGTCCTTCCAGGGTAAGTGCCATGGCTGCCACACTGCATCCGGTGAAGGTGCGGCCCCGCTCCTCAAAGGTCATGGTGACGAGGACAGGCTTTGTGCTGTTTTCCTTTGCGGCAAGAACAGCAGCTTTCGTTTCATAGAGATCCGTCATAGTTTCAATGACGATGACATCCGCTTCTGAACCGGCAAGAACCTCTTCCCGGAAGATGTCATAGGCTTCTTCAAAGGTGAGCGTTCCCAGAGGCTCCAGAAGCTGTCCGATGGGACCGATATCCAGTGCAACGAGGGTACTGCTGCCCGCAGCAGCTTTTTTTGCATTGGCAACGCCGGCACGGATGAGATCGGAAGCATCCTTTCCGGTTTTCTGCATCTTCAGGCGGTTTGCACCGAAGGTATTCGCATAGATGATATCTGCACCGGCTTCGATATAAGCACGATGTACGGCGATCAGCCGTTCCGGTTCGGAGAGATTATAAAGCTCCGGAATGGCACCGGCAGGCATACCGCCTTTTTGCAGCATCGTGCCCATGCCTCCGTCCAGACGGATATATTTTTTATTCTTCAGAAGCTGATTCCACATGGCTGCAATGCACTCCTTTGTTTCGATAAAGACAGCGTTCTCTCATGGTGCATGCGATGCATCCTCTGCGTTTTTTCGGCAAGGGGGAATCACTTACGCCAATGAGGGCTGTTACAGATTTTCTTGGGATCAGAATGGATGTTTCTGTTGCGGTCAGTCCGATTTTTCTCGGAGCATCCAGAAGTCCGAGCAATGCCCCCTGTATTTCCAGAGGGAGATCCCCGTAGCCGGGGCTGAACCGCCAGGTAAAATATTGTTCGGGAAATTTCTCACGGATGATCTGCTCTGCCTTGTCACAGATCTGCTCGATTCCGGCATTGGCAAGTGCCTCCAGAATGAGTGCATCGGTCAGATCACGTGTCTGCGCCTGCGCAATGAGACGGTCTGCCTGTATGGACAGCGTTGCTGCCATAAAAATCACATGGGTGCAGCCCTCCAGATGCTCTGCAATGGACTGTCCCTGTAAAATCAGACTGCCAGCGGAAAGGGCAGCGTCTGTATTCCGGGTGAGCCTTTCCACCCGATAAATGAAGTGGGGACGTACCTGCTGCAAAAGCTGCTTTTCACAGGTATCGATCCGTGTGAGGAAGGCATCGTCCGGAGTTTCTCTGCCGAATCCCATGTACCGCAGCACTTCTGCACGGTTTACAGGGGTGAGGGTAAGACTCAGCATTTGTCACCGGAACGGATGATACCGGAAACTGCCTCAGTGATTTTCCGTGCCACATACGGGTTGTTCATGGTGTACAGGTGAATGCCGTCCACGCCTTCGGTTACAAGGTCTACGATCTGATCGATGGCATAGGCAATACCAGCGTCACGGAGCGCTTCCGGATTATGCTCATACTTCTGGATGATGCGTGTGAACTTTCTCGGCAGACTGGCACCGCACATAGAAACCATGCGTTCGATCTGTTTCCGGCTGGTCACCGGCATAATACCTGCCTCCATGGGAACATGAATGCCGGCACGTTCTGCCTTCCAGCGGAAGTTGTAGAATGCATCGTTGTCAAAAAACAGCTGGGAAATAAGATGGCTGGCACCTGCCTCCACCTTCTCCCGGAGATGCGCAATATCAATATCCATATTGGGTGCTTCTGTATGTCCCTCCGGGTAGCAGGCTGCTGCAATGTCGAAATCGCCCTTTGTACGGATGTATTCGATGAGGTCGCATGCATGCCTGAAATCCTCTGTCGGCTCAAAATCGGGAACCAGATCGCCCCGCAGCGCAAGGATATTCTCAATGCCGTTTGCCTTGAATTCCTCCAGGATCACATCGATCTGTGTCTTGTTATAGTGAATGCAGGGCAGGTGTGCCATAGGCAGGATGTTGTGCTGCTCCTGAAGACGTTTTGCCACTGCAATGGTGTTTTCGCCGTTTCCGCTGCCGCCCGCACCCAGCGTTACGCTGACAAAGTCCGGATGCAGCACTTCCAGTTCTTCCAATGCGCCGTAAACGGATTCAATGGGGCTTGTTTTTTTGGGCGGAAATACTTCAAAAGAGAAAACGGTGCGGTTTTCAAATAATGATGCAATTTTCATGTGAACGGCTCCTTTTTATGAAATCATTCTCCGATGCGCCAGTCGATCTCAGGAAGTCCCCGGCTGCGCAGGAAATCGTTGGTTTTTGAGAAATGACGGCATCCGAAGAAGCCGTTGTATGCAGACAGCGGACTCGGATGGGCAGCTGTCAGCACCAGATGCTGGGGTGCGGTGATCAGTGCCTGCTTGGATTTTGCGTTTGCACCCCAGAGCAGGAATACAATAGGCTCCTGCCGCTCGTTAAGCTTCCGGATGATGCAGTCGGTCAGCTGCTCCCAGCCTTTTCCTCTGTGAGAGCCAGCCTGTCCCGCACGGACGGTCAGCACGGTGTTCAGCAGCAGTACGCCGGATCTCGCCCACTCAGTCAGTTCGCCGTGTCTGCCCAGGTTGTCAATCCCCACATCGTCACGGATCTCTTTGAAAATATTGACCAGGGAAGGCGGCGGTGCCACACCCCTGCGGACGGAAAAACAAAGCCCATGCGCCTGATTCGGTCCGTGATAGGGGTCCTGTCCGATGATAACGGCACGTACATTCTGATAGGATGTAAGCTTCATAGCATTGTAAATGTCGTACATATTCGGATAGATCATCTGTGTTTTATATTCGCTGATGAGAAACTGACGCAGATTCTGATAATAAGGCAGGTCAAATTCTCCCTGCATCACGGAATCCCAGTCGTTCTGGAAGTTCACCATTTTCAAAGCCTCCCGTGAAATTTGGTATACTCTTAATATTATAGCACAGTGCACACTGAATTTCAATCGTTTTCACAAGATTTTCTAAAAAGGTCATTTCGGGGGCGAAAATGCGGTTATTGGAAAAAATGCCGAATTTTGATAGGCTAAATCGGATGTTTTGTACAATATTTTCAAACCCTATTGACTATTCGGAAAAGATGTTTTATAATAATAGGTAACTGTCGATATCGATTACATAAAGCAATCGACGCAATAGGGGATCTGCCCGTGCAGAAAGGGAAATCGCCCATGTACAGGCAGTTTCAAATCTTCACATTAGGAGGCTAAAACGTGAAAAAAATTACGAAACCGGTTTTCTTCATTGTGTTTGCCGTCATCGCACTCTTTACCGTAACAACTGTGTTCGGTGTACATTCTCAGTATGGTGATATTGTCACCACTTATGTACACGGCGTGGATGACATCCGTCTGGGTATTGATATCCAGGGCGGTGTTGATGTTACCTTTGAGCCGGCAGACGGTGCAGATGCAACAGAAGAACAAATGGACGCTGCACTTGAGACCATCAAGTATCGTCTCATCACACAGAATATCAACGACAGCGAAACATACGTGGACTACAACAGCCACCGTATCATCGTGCGTTTCCCGTGGCAGGCAGGCGAACAGAACTTCGACCCTGAGGCTGCTGTCAAGGAACTGGGCGAAATGGCGGAGCTGTCCTTCTGCTATGGCTCTGAGTATGGCTATGACGAGGAGGGCAATACGGTTCCTGCGGGCGCAGTCGTTCTGACGGGTGCTGACGTTGAGGAAGCAGGCGTAGGCGCAACACAGGATCAGACAACAGGTGCAGCAACCTATGTTGTTACCCTGGAACTGACAGACGACGGCGCAACGAAGTTCCATGATGCGACCTCTGCACTGTATGCAGAAGGCGGTACCATCTCCATCTGGATGGATAACACCATGATCTCTGCGCCAACTGTAAATTCTGTTATTTCCAACGGCGAATGTACCATCGAAGGTGATTTTACATATGAGACTGCAAAGGAACTGGCAGATAAGATCAACTCCGGTGCGCTGCCGTTTTCTCTGGAAACAACAAGCTTCAAGACCATTTCCCCGACCATGGGTCAGGGCGCTCTGGAAGCAATGGTTATTGCCGGAGCTATCACTCTGCTGTTCATCTTCATATTCATGATCGCACTTTACAGACTTCAGGGCGTAGTTGCTTCTATCTGTCTGGTAGGACAGGTTGCAGGTATGCTGGCAGCGGTATCTGGCTGGTTCGGTTTTATGGAAAGTGCTACACTGACGATTCCCGGTATTGCAGGTATCATTCTGTCCATCGGTATGGGTGTTGACGCTAACATTATTACTGGTGAGCGTATCCGTGAGGAACTTCGTTCGGGCAAGAATCTTGGCACAGCTCTTAATGCAGGCTATGACAGAGCGTTTACAGCGATTTTCGACGGCAACCTGACAGGTATGATCGTAGCTGTTGTACTCATGGGTGCGTTCGGTGTTCCGGACAGCTGGTGTGCAAAGCTGCTGAGCCCGCTGTTCCGCTGGTTCGGTGCAACAACTGAGGGTGTTATCTACTCGTTCGGCTTTACATTGCTTGTAGGTCTTATCATGAACTTTGTTATGGGTGTACTTGCGTCCAAGCTTATGACTCTGTCATTGGCAAAATTCAAGTGCTTCCAGAAGAAGAAGCTTTATGGAGGTGGTCTCGATGTCAAGTAATTATGAAAACCTGAACAAAAGATTTGACACAAAGATACATGACTTCTGCAGCAAGACAAAGCTTATCATTATCGTTACTTTTGCACTTGTTATACTGGCTATACTGTCTACCTTTACCGGCGTTGATATTGCGCTGGAATTCAAGGGCGGTACTATCATTACCTATGGCTATCAGGGTGATATTGTTGAAGCTGACGTTGAAGCTGAGCTGTCAGAACTGATCGGCTCCGGCGTTCAGTCTCAGATCGGTGAATCACTCAGCGGCGATATGAAGACCATGACCGTATCCTTTACATCCAACGAGGGTCTGACAGCAGAGCTTCAGGCTGAGGTGACTGACACGATTCAGGGAATGTATCCTGATTCTGCACTGGAGGTATTGGACTCCAACGACGTTGACGCACGTTCCGGCGGCGAATTCTTTACAAAGTGTATCGTAGCTGCTGTATTTGCAGCAATCGTACTGATCCTGTTTATCGCATTCCGTTTCCGCCTTATCAGCGGCTGGTCATCAGGTATATGCGCGATTGTGGGCCTTATTACAACACTTATCATTACCTACGGAAGCGTTGTACTGTGCGGCTTTGAGATCGACTCCAACTTCATGGCTGTAATTCTTACCCTGTTGGGTTATGTTGTAAATGACACGATTGTTATTTACGACAGAATTCGTGAAAATCAGGAAAGATGCGATGGTATGACGATCGAGCAGCTGGTAAATATCAGTAACTCTCAGTCTCTTCGCAGAACGATCAGAACATCTGTAACAACAGTATTTGCAATGGTTGCTGTATCTGTTGTTGCTGGTGTTATGGGTGTAACATCCATCCTCAGCTTCTCCATTCCTATGGGAATTGGTATCATTACAGGTACATTTAATTCTATCTGCTTCGTACCGACTATCTGGGTTCTGTGGCAGAAGAAGCGCGGCAACAGTGTTGTTCGCTATGTGAAAAAGAAGAAAAAGACTGCATAATTGAATAGGTGAAAAAAGCTGTCGCAGTTGCGGCAGCTTTTTTTTGGCGGTTGCTGTTCAGATGTTGGGGTGAATTGTAGTTTAGCGGGTGAACTACAATTTATATCCCCAATATTCAGAACAGAACCCAAAAAACTTTGCGTTTTCCCTGTGACAGGTCTTGCATAGCAAAGAAAAATATGCTATAATATGAGAGTAGAAGGGAGGATTCGGTGATGCTGAAGGCTGGCGTATCAACCGCTTGTCTGTACCCCATGCCCACAGAGGAGGCTCTCTATGACCTCGCACTGGGCGGTGTGCAGCATGTGGAAATTTTCATCAATACCCATTCAGAGCTGCGGCGCAGCTTTATTATGAGTCTTGCGGAAATTATGCGCCGCTTTGATGTGACATGCCGTTCCCTGCACCCCTTTACCTGCGAAATGGAGCCAATGCTGCTCTTTTCTGCCTATGAACGCAGAATGCAGGATGTGCTGGACTATTATCGCCACTATTTCGCCGCCATGCAGGCACTGGGCGCTGAGATCTTTGTCCTCCATGGCAATAAGGTGCCCGCTCATGCGGATAATATTTCCCTGTATCTGGAACGGTTCTCCCGGCTGGCTGCCTTGGGTAAAGAGTTCGGTGTGACTGTCGCACAGGAAAATGTGGCGCGCTGCACCAGTCGCTCTCTGGAGTTTCTCAAAACAATGAAACAGCAGCTGGGCAGGGATGCACACTTCGTTCTGGACCTGAAGCAGGCGGTGCGTTCTCAGGAAAATCCCATGGCGATTCTGAAGGCTTTGGGGGAAAGTGTGGTCCATGTCCATATCAGCGACCACGGCGCATTCGGGGACTGCCTGCCAGTGGGAAGCGGAAGCTTTCCTGTAAAACGCTTCTTGCAGACACTGTCAGAATTAAGCCCTCATTGCTCTGTGATTCTGGAACTTTACCGGAGCGGCTTTAAAAATACTGCTGACCTGGTGCAGAATTATCAGGTTCTGAACCGGATGATCCAGAGTCTGGATGGAGATAGATCGAATTGAAAGGGAGATGTCTATGCGATGTCCGTTTTGCGGGGAAAAAGATACACGAGTTCTGGATTCCCGCCCGGCTGAAACAAAAATCCGACGCCGCCGTGAATGCGAGCAGTGCCAGAAACGCTTTACTACCTATGAGGTCGTGGAGCTGCCTATGCTTATGGTGGAAAAAAAGGACGGCAGTATCCAGCCCTTTGACCGCAGTAAGCTGATGGCTGGAATTTTCAACGCTATAAAGAAACGTCCCGTGACAGCGCAGCAGGTTCAGGCAATGGTGGATGCCGTGGAGGTAAAGTATGCCAATGAGATGCGTACCAGCGTGCCTTCCTCGGAAATTGGTAATTTTGTTATGGAACAGCTCAAGGTCATTGATGCTGTGGCGTATATCAGGTTTGCATCCGTCTATCAGGATTTTTCGGATGTTGCCGGATTTATCAATGCGATCAGTGAACTGGGCGAAAAAACATAAAATTTAAATAGAGGAGAGTATGATAATGAGCTACAATGTAATGGGCAATGACCACACGAACGAATTTGACACGCAGGATATCGCAGAGAACAAGGTGATTTCTGTTCTGGCATATATCCCGATCCTGTTCTGGCTGCCGCTGGTTGCCGGTAACAGCAAGTTCGGCCGCTTCCATGCAAATCAGGGTCTGATCCTGCTGCTGTACTGTGTTGTATTTGGAATCGTGAATGCAATCATTGGCGTGGTTCTGGGCTGGATCCCGATTGTGGGTGCTATCATCACCGGTTTGCTGGGAATTGTGGCATGGATTTCTGAACTGGCTCTGATGATCTACGGTATGGTATGTACCGGTACAGGCAATGCTAAGGAGCTGCCTGTTATCGGAGGTCTGCTGACTATTATCAAGTAATCAGCGGATACATACGGTCAAAGCGTGTGCAGTCATAATGGATCGCTCCAAGAAGAACTCCACCAGAAGTGCAGATGAGTTCAGCCCGACAAACAGAAGATGCAGAGAGGTAGTAGGTCCATTTGACTGCGCTTTGACCAGCATATTCAGACAGAGGAAGCCGCTGTGCGTCCTGAAGCGTACAGTATGTCTCGTAAATGCGTGAGCCGCTGGTCTCCGGCAGAATGATTTCTGACTGGGTGGGCGGCTTTTCTGTGGGGGTGCAGTTGTACTGGGCAAGGAAGCTGCGCCGTGCAGCATCATCTGTCAGCAGGATCTCCTGCATGGGGATACGGCTGTGTGCAGCATACAGGAGCAGTCCGGCAGTTCCGGCAGCTGCCCCGATGCAGCCCAGGATAATGATCAGTCTGGAATGATTCAGGGAAATCCCTCGCTTTCCGTGGAAGTCTTGTGAGATTTTATGCGGAAGCGGCGGATTTGAGAACAAGGAGGCGAGGCGCAGAATGCGTCTGGACAAATTTTTGTCGGAACGGACGGCTTATTCCCGCAGTCAGATCAAGGAACTGATTGCAGCGAAGAAGGTCACTGTGAATGGTACAGCTGCTGGAAAGGCGAATCTGAATGTGGCAGAAACCGATACGGTCTGCCTTGGCGGTCAAGCGGTTCGCAGCCAGAAAATGCTGACTGTGCTGCTCAATAAACCGGCTGGATATGTCAGCGCAACAGAAGACCGTACGGAAAGAACCGTTCTGGAACTGCTGCCGCCGGAGCTTCAGGGACAGGGGCTTTTTCCAGTGGGAAGACTGGATAAGGATACTACAGGTATGCTGCTGTTGACCAATGACGGTGCGCTTTCTCACCGCTTGACAGCACCTAAAAAGCACGTGCCGAAATTCTATGAGGTGACGCTGGCAAGACCCTTTGAGGCATCCTGCACCGAGTTGTTTGCATCGGGGATGACCCTTGGAAACGGCGATGTGTGCCTGCCGGCAGAGGTCGGCGCACTGACAGAGGATGGCAGAAAGGCACTTGTGTGTCTCCATGAGGGGAAGTACCATCAGGTGAAGCGGATGTTTGCTGCGGCAGGCAACCATGTGGTGCAGCTGCACCGTATCGGCATGGGCGGACTGCTTCTTCCGGACGATTTGCCCCTTGGAAAGGCGTTCGTGTTATTGGACAAAGATTTATGGAAAGTGTTGAATTCTGGAATCGAATTTTCGGCACTTCTCCAAAAATGCAAGAAGTGTTCGTCATTATCAATGAATGAACTTGAAAAAATTTGTGCAATTAACGACTTGAAAAAAGCGTAGAATTTTGGTATCATAGTATTATACGGAAGCCGGTATGGAAAGCTGCTGGTGAAAGATAAAAATAGTTTAGGAGGAACTGCTCAAATGGCAAGTTTATCACTGAGACACATTTATAAGAAGTATCCGGGCAACGTTGTTGCTGTTAAGGATGTTAACATCGAGATCCAGGATAAGGAATTTATCGTACTGGTAGGTCCTTCCGGTTGTGGTAAGTCCACCACTCTGAGAATGATCGCTGGTCTGGAAGAAATCTCCGAAGGTGAACTGTACATCGGCGACCGTCTGGTAAACGACATCGCTCCGAAGGACAGAGACATCGCAATGGTATTCCAGAACTACGCTCTGTATCCGCACATGACCGTATTTGACAACATGGCATTCGGTCTGAAGCTGAGAAAGGTACCGAA
>JAFURN010000010.1 GCA_017480865.1 Ruminococcus sp.
ATCACCGGCGGACTCGCACGCACCGCAGTTCATGCAATGGTCGCCAAAATCCAAAGCACAGTCCGGGCAAACCCCGCACTCAACGCAGTAGCCGGCGCATTCTTCACAGCGCATACATTCAGGGCAGCCGGTGCTATCCCAAATGCACCCATAGCATTCCGTGCAATGCCAGCCGCCGTCGTTTACGATGCACTCGGCGCAGGCACCGCATTCATAGCAGTACTCAACGCAGTCGGCGCAGAGGCCGCAGTCCGGGCAGTATTCCACCTCGGCAAGGCAGGCACCGCATCCCTCGCAGTGTTCCCCGTCGGCAACTGCGCACTCCGGGCACTTGAAATCGTGAACCTCGCACAGCTCGGAGCAGAGCTCACAGGCTGCCCCGCATTCAACGCAGAGCTGATATTCACCCGGGCAGTTGCCGCAGTTTTCGCAGTGGTCGCCGTTTTCAAAGGCGCATAAGTAGCAAAGATTGCAATAATCGCACCAGCCGAATTCCTGGCAGTTAATACACATCCAGCAGCCCGTACAAAATTCATCGTCGTCCTGACAGCCCTCACCGCATCCCTCGCAGTGGGAGCCGGAAGCAGCCGCGCACTCAAAGCAGAGCTGGCAGTTTTCACACCAGCCGCCGCAGTCTTCGCATCGGCCGCACTCCTCGCAGAGCGTTACATCATCCTGGCATTTGCCGCATTCCGTGCAGTGCGTGCCGCGATCCACACAGCAGTCCGGGCAGACATAGCCGCAGCCTTCGCACAGATCTTCCTCGTCAAAGCATTCCTCGCAGTCGCTGCAGTGATGCTTCTGCCAGCAATCGTCATGGTCGGATTCGCTGCTGCAGTGATCGCCGCCCGAGCAGATCCAGTCATCGCCTAGATGGGCACCGCAGTACTCACAGTCCGCCTCATCATCCCATGCGTGAACGTGGAGCGACGTTGTCGGAACCATGGTGAAGATCATCACGAGTGTTAGCAAAACACTTATAAATCTTTTTGTTTTCATAAAAGGATTCTCCTTTCGGATTTTTATTTGCCATACATAATTCGGTTTCCTCCCGCTGTATGGCGTCCGGGAGGATGACTATCTTTCGGATCCTGAAATTTCGACCTCGTTACAGATCAATGGAAGTACCCTTTCATAACGATGCCAACGATGACACCAGATAGCTTCCGGTAACGGACGTATAGAAGAAAGCATCTATCACATGGTCTTTTTTCAGGTGTGAGACCTTGCGTGCAAGATCCGGTGCAGCATTGTCATCACAGAGAAATACTACCTTGCATCCGGAATTGTTGCTTCGCACCTTTCTGATTTCATCTAACCTTGCCTTTACTGTTGTTCCAGGGTTATAAGAAACTTCCATCAGCCAGATATCCGCATCGGTACTTTCATACGCATCCAGGCCATTTGCATAAATTTCCGGTGCAATAAGATAAGGTTCAAACTCTCCGCTGCCTTTCAAAGCCCGGACAACAGCTTCGGCCAGAAGCCCGTTTTTAATACTGACAAGAACTTTCTTCACAAGCGATCCTCCTTTCAAACTTAATTCTGATTAGTCTGACTCATCATCTATTTTAGTATAATGATCGGTTCTGCACATCGTACTTTCGTGCAAAAAAAGTGCCGACATCATGACATGGTCACTTGACAGCACTTTTTCGAAAAAATAAAGGTTTTTATGTTTTTTTATCGTTGATAATCAGTCCACAGTCTCTGGCTCGAACGGCAAGTTCTGTGCGGTTGCGAAACCCTGTTTTATCCCGCATGGACTGGATATGGCCTTTCACCGTACGCAGGGACATAAACAGTTTTTCTGCAATCGCTGCATCACTTTCACCGGCTACGACCTCACGAAGGACCTCCAGCTCACGAGCCGTTAATGCATCACTGGTGATATATCCAAACTGCAGGGGCGGTGTTGATTCCGGATAAATGCTTTCGCCTGCCATGGTTCGCTCCATAACATGGAGTATGCTTTCCGCCGTTTCGGTTTTATACCAGAAGCTGTCCACCCCGGCTTTTCGTGCACGTTCAATGAAGCTGCATTCCGGCTGACCGGTGATAATGATGATTTTTGTCTGCGGAAAATTTTGTTTGATCTTTTCGGCTGCATCAATTCCGTTGGCGTACAGAGAAGTACATACATCCATCAGGATCAGATCGACCTTTGTTGTCCGACAACAGAACTCCGCAAAAGCCGCACTTTCTACAGAGGGAATCAGTTCATATTGACCGCTTTGTTTGACATATAACTCCAGAAGCTGTCTGTCCATAGGAGCGTCTTCCACAATCAGAACTCGTGTCATATGTTTTTATTCCCTCCTTTCGGCATGGTAATGGTAAGACTGTATTCGGGCTGACAGCCAATCTGCATAATACCACCGGCCGTCTCAACCTTGCGTCGGAGAGAACCGAGTCCGCCGCCTTCTGTAATTGCATTTTCAGGTATCTTACCGTCATTGCGGAAGCAGATTTGATAATCGGTATCAGTTTCGGTAAGAAAGATATGTAAAGCTTTTGCGTCCGCATGACGTACCGCATTGGTCAGCGCTTCGGTTGCTGCTTCGAGGAACAGTTTTTCAACTGCACTTTGTTCCGGCATTTGTCCAGTGACTTCTACGGAAATTCCAAATGCGGTTGCTGTCTGAATCAGCGTCTGTAAGGTAAACTGTTCCGAATTTTCGACGATATTCTGCTGCAGAAGCGCAATACTGCGTTTCCATGCTTCAACGGGAATTACTTTGTTTTCATTGTTATCCAGCAGATAACTGCGGGTGGCAAGGAGCGTCTGTCCCAGTTCACTGTGGATACCGATTTTTGCTTCCAGTCGTTCACGGGTACGGGTCAACACTTCAAGATCCGTCTCATAATCCTTGAGTCGCTGATACAATTCCTCAAGGGTAATATTTTTCTGTTCTAATTCTTGTGCAAGGTCGTGAAGCTGCGTTATGTCAGTGGCTGTGATCTGAAGCATATCCGACAGCTGTGTTCGTGAGAAACTCCAGGCTGTACCATCGGGCAGACGGAAACTTGGCTGACCTCCCATCGACAGCGGTACAATATCTGGCTGAATATTTCCTCCGCAGAGGTCATCCCACACAAGGGCAGCATTTTGCAGATCACGTCCCAATATGACATGACAAAGCTGATTCATGCGATGATTGACCAATAGGATTCTGCTGTTTGCGGCATAGAAGCAAAGTCCGGTCGGAAGATGGTCAATGCTCTCCTTGACGGCAGAACGGGAAAGCGTAGTCTTGCTGAGCTGTCTTTCATGCAGCACCAGGGAAATCAGAAAAACAGCCATCACAGCCATAAGGATGATGATATAGACAACGGGCAGTTCGCAGAACCAACGGCTGACAGCCGTTGGCGCCAAATCCTTTTTCTCACTGCGCACATCGGCAGTATACAGGAGCATCATACCCGCACTGAGAACAAGAGTACAAAGCGTAGGAATGATAAGAGGAATGGATTTCCTACGGAAAACAGGAGATAACATATAAAAACTGCCACACAGAATCAGAAACAAGCCGAGCATCAGTAAGATGCGGAAAAGGACAGGAATTGTGTCGTAGTTCATCATTGTTCCGCACCTCCTTCAGATATTTCATAATCAATAGCAATATCTTCCTCCTGCACGGTATAAGCAAAGTTGCCGCCGTGAACACAAATTGCATCCATCACAGACGTTTCAATGCAATTTGTACATCCGATCTGAAGATTCATTTTCAAGGTTCCGTCTTTACAGGTAATGCGTACTATCATGGCTGTAATCCGATCAAACAGCATTTCAACCAGATCTTCATAAAAGTCGTAAGCTGCAAGGAGACAGGAAAGCGGTATATTGCCTTCGCACTTTGCGTTCAGCAGCACGGACACAGAGGCAAGCTGCAGATTGTCCAGCGATTCACGAATGCAGTATTCGATCTCACGAGCCTGAACAATCGGATTTTCCTCACCAAGCAGAAGAAGGTTACTGCGCCGCTTCACATAGGAACCGATCACGCACATCTTCACCAGTGCATTTTCGGCCAACTGCGAATTTTTGGTCTGTTCCAGCAAAGCTTCGATTTTCTCGATCTGCGGTGAGACTTCTTTTGTAATACGATTGTACAGATGGTTTTTCTCTTCGAGCTGTGCCTGCTGTTCTTTCAGTTTCAGCTCTGCCTGCAGGAGCG
>JAFURN010000080.1 GCA_017480865.1 Ruminococcus sp.
CACAAAGGTCTACCGCAGATACCGATGCCGCCCACGATCTTGGTCTCATCTCTGACACCGATCTGACGCAGCTCGATTCTGGTCTTAAATACTGCTGCCAAATCCTTTACCAGTTCACGGAAGTCAATACGTCCGTCCGCGGTAAAGTAGAAAAGCACCTTGTTGTTATCAAAAGTGTACTCCGCATCGATCAGCTTCATCTCCAGACCATGCTTGCGGATTTTTTCAAGGCAGATCTTATATGCCTCTGTTTCCTTCTCTTTATTCTCAGCTTCCTGCTCAATATCACGCTGATTTGCGACACGGATGACAGGCTTCAGGGGCTGGATGACCTTATCGTCTTCCACCTCTTTCACATCTCCCACAACTGTACCGAACTCAATACCTCTGGCAGTTTCTACGATTACAAAATCGCCTCTTTTAATACGCAGCTTGCCGGGATCAAAGAAATAGATCTTGCCGGCAGTACGGAATCTTACACCAATTACTTTAACCATCTATACACCTCACTCAATCTTGCGCATGCGCGCTGAATTAAAAAATAACAGACGGCAGCCCACATCAGGTTACCATCTGTTATTCTAACATACTTCTTACAAAAAAACTACTGTTGTTTTATGCCGGCATGATGTTTCACACCTTTACTGCACCTTAATATCATCATAATACTTGCTGAACAGGTATACCGGCACTGCAGACCAGCCATGGCAGCGGCTTCCGGCCATATCAAAATCATCAGCTCCCAGTTCAGTCTCCCAGAAGGTATCTGTTCCTGCAGCAAGCATCTTGCCCCAGATATTCTCGATCTCACTCAGAACAAAGCCACGATACTTCTCCGGATATTTTAACAATGCTTCATATACATAGATGGACATACTCAGCGAGCATGGAATCAGCTTACCGTCAGTGATTGCTTTTGCAACGCTGTCCACATGCTCTGCGGGTACTGCATCAATATACAGCATCATACCCTGTGTCAGAGTATGCATCGGACATTCATCTGTCAGTGCAGAACGATATGCTCCGGCAGCTTTATCAAAGAACATTTCATGGGTAGCCTGATTCATTGCTTTATGATAGCCCATGTAAGTCTCTGCCATCTCGTTTCTTCCGGAAATCTGACAGATCTGCGCGAAGCAACGGAATGCATCTGACATAAATGCGTTCAACAGACAGTCAACGGTACCTTCCTTAGGATGTCTGTCTGCACCGTCCAGACCATCTCGCCACTCATAGAAGTTCCAGTGGCCAAGTCCGCAATACAAAGGTACCATATGATTTTCCATAATTCTGTCAGCAAAACCGGACACCAGTTTTTCCAGATCCGGGAAAATTTCTTCAATAAAAGCGGTATCTCCGGAATATTCCACATATTCTAAAACTTCACGCACGAAAACTGCACTGAAGGAAGGAATATCTGTCAGAGTGTTACCCGGTGCGCAAAGGGTCAGCAATCCATCCGGACGCAAAGAACGCAGCATCAGGATCAATGTTGCTCTCGGGAACTGATACTCACGGAATGCATAGTAATCGCAAAGGATCTGAATACGGCTGTCCATCGCATACTGAGACTGCTCTCTCCATGGACAGTCTTCATAATGCTCATGCAGACACAGCTCCAGAGTCTTGCAGCCCACATCGTATATCCACTGATGCAGCTTATCCTTCAGCGCCAGAGGATATCTGGTCAGAGGATAACTCTGCTCTTTGATACCTGCAGAAAGGCTGCCGCTTCTGCTGTACACATGGAACTGCAGATATCTCAGCCCCATTCTCTGATAAGGGTAGAAAAACTCATTATGTCCCTTCTTCGCAAGATAACGATAACAGAAGTTACGGGGACCAACTGCTGTACGCACGCGCAGATCATCCAGCTGCTCGCCAAATCCGATCAGCATCTCTGTATCTTCCGGTACATCCAGAGAAAATTCCAGAAGGCCCGCAATCTCACAGCCTAAATCAAGCACTGCATAGACACCGTCACCGCGTGCTCCTTCCGGCATGGTCCATGTGAAAGTATTGTTTTCATATGCGAAACCATTTTTCAGTCTGCTTGCAGAAAGATATGCTGTCTGCATACGATGTGCCTTGGGAAGGCTTGCATCATTCTCCAGAAAATATCCCTGTGCAACAGGCTCTCCATATTTTAACG
>JAFURN010000081.1 GCA_017480865.1 Ruminococcus sp.
CAGATCGCCAGCCTCTGTAGCTCAGTCGGTAGAGCAGGGGACTGAAAATCCCCGTGTCATTGGTTCGATTCCGATCGGAGGCACCATGCCCTTCCAATAGGGAGGGCAAATGCGGATTTAGCTCATCTGGTAGAGCGCCACCTTGCCAAGGTGGAGGTAGCGAGTTCGAGCCTCGTAATCCGCTCCAATACATTGTATTATCTCTTCCATGTAAAACCGCAGGTTTGTCTTGCGGCTTTACTTATATGCGGATTTAGCTCATCTGGTAGAGCGCCACCTTGCCAAGGTGGAGGTAGCGAGTTCGAGCCTCGTAATCCGCTCCACAAGGCTTTCGTTCTGATCGGGACGAAAGCTTTTTTCTATCTATTCCCGCATTGACAGAGCGGCGTGGGCATTGTATAATAATATGAGTGAGAATGAGAGAAAGGAAGTTGTTTCCCTTGATGAATATACTGTTTATTGGTGATGTTGTGGGCAATGCCGGCTGCGAATTTGTACAGAAGCACCTGTACCGGCTGAAGAAGGAATATGCAATTGACCTGACGATCGTCAATGGTGAGAATTCTGCTCAGGGCAACGGGATCACCAAGCATTCTGCGGATCAGCTGTTTTCTGCCGGTGCGGATGTGATCACTACGGGCAATCACTGCTTCAAACGCCGTGAGGCATTGTCGATCTACGAGCATGAATCGATCATCCGTCCGGCGAATTATCCGGAGGGCTGCGCAGGAAGAGGTATCTGTCGTGTGGACTGCGGAAGGACACAGATCGCAGTCATTAACCTGTCGGGTACGACTTATCTGGATCCCCTTGATAATCCCTTCACCTGCATAGAGCAGCTTCTGGAGGATGTTGATACGCCCAATATTATTGTGGACTTCCATGCGGAAGCAACGGCGGAGAAGAAGGCAATGGGTCATTTTCTTACAGGAAAGGTGACGGCGGTTCTGGGAACGCATACCCATGTACAGACAGCGGATGAGATCATCCTCGGGGGACACACGGGCTATATCACCGATGCCGGCATGACAGGTCCCGAGCTTTCGATCCTGGGAGTGGACATTGAGCCGGCACTTGACCGGTTCCGGTTTCGGTTCCCGACACGCTTTGCAGAGGCGCAGACACCCTGCTTTTTGAATGGTGTTGTGGTATCATTTGACGAAAAACAGGGCAAATGTATGAAAATTGAGCGTGTGATTCTGAGATAATGCACAAAATTACGGAAAATGCTTGCAATTTTCTGGGCTTTATTGTATAATATAAGTGCAGGAAATGCCTTGCTATATGTCTTATCACAAAATGAAGTTATTATCTGATTGAGGAGGTCATTACATGGAAATTCTGAAGGTGTCATCTCATTCCTCTCCGAACTCTGTTGCCGGTGCGATTGCTGGTGTGATTCGTGAGAAGAAAGGCGTTGAAGTACAGGCGGTCGGCGCTGGTGCAGCAAATCAGGCGATCAAGGCAATTGCCATTGCACGCGGCTATCTTGCACCCATTGGTGTAGATCTGGTCTGCATCCCTGCTTTTGCGAATATTCAGATCGACGGCGAGGAGCGCACGGCAATTAAGCTGATCTGCGAAGAACGCTGAGATATACGGATTACAGAAACGCTGCCGTATGGGTGGCGTTTTTTGTATGCATACAGATTCAGGGAAAAAGAGATATCTGAAAGGGGTTACGTTTTATGGACATCGACGGTAGTCGATTATGGGGGTATCTGCTGGCGCTGGCGGCAGTGTTTGCGCTGCATGGCTTATTTGCGGTTACAGCAGCTGCTGCGGAGAAGCTTCGTCCGAAGGTGAAAAGCCTTGCGGAAAAGGACCGGGCGTATGAAAAGCTTGCAAAGCAGCTGGAAAAGCCGCAGAGATTAAATGTTACATTTCTGACGGAACGTGCGCTTCATGCGGCACTGACGGCGCTGCTGCTGGGGCAGCTTGGCTGGTGCGGACTGCTTCCGGTGCTGCGTGTGATGTGCGGTCTGGATCTGTTCTGGGCAAAGCTTCTGACGGCGGCGGCAGTGATTCTTGCGGCAGGGCTTGTGACCGCACTGGGCAATACCTTGTTTGCCCGGATCGGCGCGCAGAAGGTGGAGCGGCTTCTTCCGAAAAACAGCAGACTGATCGGGATGCTTGTGATCCTGCTGATGCCGCTGCAATCTCTGGTGAGAGGCATCGACTGGATTCTGGGCGGCAGTGCATATAATGAAGAAGATGCGGTAACAGAGGAAGAGTTCCTGTTGATGGTGGATGCCGGCAATGAGACGGGTCTTATTGAGGAAAGTCAGAAGGAGATGATCAACAATATCATCGACTTTGATGATGTGATGATCTCCAATGTCATGACGCACCGCAAGGAGATCGTCGCTGTGGATGTGGATATGAAGATCAGCGATGTGGTTTATCTGGCGATGAACGAAAGCTATTCCAGAATGCCGGTGTACCAGGGCAGCATTGATCATATCATCGGTGTGCTGATGGTGAAGGATTTGCTGGGTCTGATCGGTGCGGAGGATGTCTCCTGCTTCGGTGTGCGGCATTTCATGCGTCAGGCTCTGTTTGTACCGGAAACGGCAAAGTGTAAGAATGTGCTGGAGGACATGCTCCGGGATAAGGCACAGATGGCGGTTGCGGTGGATGAGTACGGCGGAACGGCAGGTATTGTCACTATGGAGGACCTGCTCGAGGAGATCGTCGGCAATATCCGGGATGAATACGATGATGAAGAAATTGAGATCCGTGAAATGACTGAGGGTGTGTTCACCATTGAGGGTACGGCTGATCCGGAGGAAACAATGGAGCAGCTGGGACTTACTCTGTCGGAGGAACATGATTTTGATACTATGAGCGCATGGGTCGTGGAGCTTCTGGGACGAATTCCAGACGAGGACGAAACGCCGTCGGTGCAGTATGAGAATGTACGGTTTACAGTGCTGCTGATGGAGGACAACTGGATCTCCAAAATCAAGGCGGAGATCATATCGTAAAAAAGAAAACACACAGTCTGTTGCAAGGCTGTGTGTTTTTTTATCCGGTATAGCGGGTTGGCTGCCTTCGGCAGTTCGTGCGATCCCTCTACAATCCAAATAGAACCCTTTACCCTATAATCGTCATCCGCCGATGATCTCGTTCCAGCTGCATTCCAGACCGGCTGCCTTTTTCGCATAATAGGTCAGAATGTGGGTTGCGTCAGAAATGGCGGTTTCATCGTTGCGGTCAACATCAGCGGTTTCGGCATTTATGGGCGTCTCGTAGATCATGCCTGCGGCGTTGCAAGCGTAATATTCCAGAACCATGGTTGCATCTGCAATGTCAATTCCGCCGCTTCCGTCGATATCACCAGTCTCTGCGGTTCCTTCTCTTACAACAACATGGAATACATAGATATCCCAGCTGCCGTCATAATAGGAATAGGAAAGGACAATCGGATAAGTGCCGGGCGTTGTATTGTCAAATGCACCTGTATCCGGCAGACTGCTCTGGGTCATGTCAACCTGATCCTTTATGATCATTTCACGCTCTGTGCCGGCATATTTCTTGACGGAATACATACCGCCTGTCAGATCAAGTTCCTCGCCGATGCTGTATACCAGCTTATCCGGAAGCGCATGTATAATAAGATCCAGTTCGCTGGAGTTGGAGCCGTTGACATAGGTGCCGGTTACTGTGACGTTCAGAGTGGTTGTATATCCGTATATCGGGTCGGTTATCGTAATTACTGCAGTGCCGTCAGAAATACCGGTTACATAAAAATTGTATGGAATGTCGGCAGCATTTACTGCGGCAACGGCGGGGTTGTCTATTTCAAGAGAAGGAAGTGCGCCGGTATAGTCTCTGCCGTCCGTGAAATAAAGACCTACTGTTTTGCGCTGACCGCCTTCCAGTTCGATTTCAGATACATTGCACATAATGCCCGGTGCAGCAGTTGTGGTGGTTGTTGTCTCAGTGGAAGGTATCGCCTCAGAGACAGCGGTTGTCGTTTCTTCGGGAGCAGCTACATTTACAAGGAAAACGGTGGATCCCTGTCCCGGCACATTAAAGTGAATGCTTGTGCTGCCCGGTGCCAGACCTGTTACTTTCAGGATGCTTGATGTATCACCCTGGGTTACGGAAACGATCTCAGGGTCAGCGATTGTGATTTCAGGAAAATCGTCTGTCCATTCCTCGCCGGTAAACATTGCGTACATTGTTACGTCAAGCGTTTCATCCACTACGATATTCGCTGCGGCAGGCTCGAATGTCATAGGGACGAGATTATTATTGGTAGTGGACATTGAATATGTGGTAGTAGTGGCAGATGCGGCGGCGGTAAATGTTGTTGTAGTCTCCGGCGCAGCAGCAGCTGTTGTCTGTACGGTTGTTCCTGTTGTAGTGCCGGCTGCATGCGTCGTGGTTGCGTCTGCATCCGTGACGGTTACCCAGAGGCAGCCGGAGAAGCCGTCGGCATTTTTCATATGAACCACTGTAGTGCCTGCGCAGAGTCCCTTTACAGAAAAGGTATTATTGGAATCGGTGGTGATGACCTCTGCGACGCCGCTGGGGGAATTGTCTACTGTAAGTTCGGGGAGCTCACCGGTGTAGGCGGGTTCGGGTACCGAGAAGTTGGAGCCCCATACGATAGAAACTTCGACGGTTTCGCCTGCCTCGACTGTTACAGAGGAGGGGCTGCATTCCAGCTGGTAATAGGTTATCCCGTCAATTTCAATAGAAGGGTTGCTGGAAACGGTTGTTTCCGCTGCGGCAATCGTTGTGCTGGTGATTGCCATAATAGCAGCGGTAGTGATGGACAAGAAGCTTTTCAGAATATTGTTTTTCATAAGAAATTCCCCTTTCTTTGGACGAATGTCCTTTTACTGTATATACAATTGAGAAGTCCAAAAAGTTGCAAAACGATAGACAACGCAAAAATATTCTGCAATTTCAACGATAGCACATATCACGTTTTATGCAAAATGCTGAACAATCAAGCTAATGCAGGGGAAGAGCGTTTTGGGTACGCAGTGTATAGAAGTTTTCGGTCAAGCCTTTCTCAAAAGGCTTGCAGGGTCCAGGGACAGCGTCCCTGGTC
>JAFURN010000082.1 GCA_017480865.1 Ruminococcus sp.
ACACTGGATTGGAGGATTCTGTTCAATTGAAATCCGGAAATTATATGGCACAGTGTATGTACCGAACAACCGAAGATGGAAACTGGGTTTTTGGAGATTTGATTTATTTTAGTGTAGGCACATCTACTGTTTCGCTTCAGGTCTTGCCCGGTACTGATAATGAAGCAACGCAATTCAATTGGAACAGTATAGCTTCTGCAATAAAATATGGCGTTCGCATTTATGAAGCCGATAACTGGGAGAATCAGGTGTACTCCAATTGGACATACACTGGATTGGAGGATTCTGTTCAATTGAAATCCGGAAATTATATGGCACAGTGTATGTACCGAACAACCGAAGATGGAGACTGGGCTTTTGGCGATTTAATATACTTTAAAGTTACAGAAGGATATTTACAAGCCGACATAAACCAAAGTGGTACAACCACCCTCCTCGACGCACTTCTTCTCCAAAAGCACCTGCTGCATCTGAAATCGCTCACCGTCGAACAGAAGGCAGCTGCCGACATGAACTCTGACGGCAGAGTAAACATTTTTGACCTCAGCCTGCTCAAGGAACACTTGCAATAAATCCCCTGCACAACAAAAATCCCCCTCTTCCGCAGCCGGAAAGGGGGATTTTTTCTATCTTTGTAAAATTATGGAGAAAAGAAATTTACTTTGCACAACTGTCAATATATTTTTACACTTTCGTGCTGAAAACCCCATATTCTCTATGCTATAATGAAAAAGATTTTTGGTCCAGCCACCCAAAGAAAAGGAGACAATACATATGCACAGAAAGAGAATCCGAAAAGGTCTGCTGCGGATCGCCGCTGCATGTACCAGCATCATCATGCTTTGCACAAGCCCCCTCACCACAGAAGCACTCAGCCCCGACGCTCCCTTCCCTATCGCATGGCAGCAGAGCGAGGAAGCAGGTGCTGATATCCAGCGCAGCCTGTATCTTTCCGAACAGGAAAGCTGGTGCAATTACCCCTGGAACCGCGGCTCCGAAACCGGTAATTCGATCGGTCTTGCCGGATGCAGCCTGCTGTCCGTCATCAACAGCGTATACTACAAAACCGGCGAGTTCCTCAACCCCGTGATCCTGGCAGAATTCGCTCTCGCAGAGGGCTATCGTACACCGGGCGTAGATGGTGTTGCGATCTCATTTTTCTCGGGCTTCTCCGATGTTTTCGGGGAAAGCTGCGATACGGCCTTCCTGATGAGCACCAGTGATGCAGAACGTGTACTGGAGCATGTCCGCAGCGGCGGTACCTCCTGTTCCAATATCTATGGTCACTGGATCGCCATTGTTGACTATGACCCGGAAAATGACCTCTATCTGATTCTGGATTCTTCTCATACATCCAAGCGCAGTGCCAATATTACATGGACAGATAAAGAAAACGGCATTGCATGGCTCACCCCGGACGAACTGCTGGAAACCGGCAGGTCCGGATATTACGGCATTGGTGAGCGTTACTCCGCACTGTTCCAGTTCGAATATACATTCTCAGCGGATACAGGCGATGCCAACGGAAACGGTGTCGTTGATATCAATGACGCAAATGCAGCACTGACCTATTATGCCGGTGTTGCTGCGGAAGTAGAAAATAATACGCTGCATCCTCATCCGGAACAGAACGCTGCCTGTCTGACTGCTGCGGATGTCAATACGGACAACGCGATTACCGTGGAAGATGCATCCGGCATTCTCGAGTATTACGCTGCCTCCGCTGCCGGATTTACCCCCGAATGGTAATATGATCCATCCCGCCCGATCTCCTTGCCCGGGTATGCATAGAATCATACAGAAACCGCTCTCCTCCGTTGTGGAAGAGAGCGGTTTTTTCGGTGAGAAATTTCATTCGTACCGCCAGGGTGTGTTTATCCGGCTGCGGTTTCTGCGGAATCGCCATGCTGCTCCATGCTGTAGCCTTCCGCACATGATGCGGTAAATGCAGGAACAGACTGCGCCTGCGCATCAAACTGAATGTTCTCTGTATATACATAGGACTGGACCGTTCCGTCCGCAGCATAACCCTCATACTGCATCCATACGCCGGTTTCCTGGTCCACCAGAATCTCAAAGGTTTCTACGCCCAAGCGTCCGCCGTATTCCGGATCTGCCGTTCCCTGTACCACGGCACAGGTTCTTCCCTGAACCTCCTGCGTGCCGGTAATTTCCCAGTTGTCAAAATCCGAAAGATACCCCATAGTCATCTCCTGCGGAACAAAGAATGTTGCGATCTCATGCGCACCAGTCGGGTCAGCACCATAAGTCGCACAAACCTGCGCTTCACTCAGCTGTTCAATGGAAGTAACTACAGCAGCACCGTCTGCCGATGCAGCCTCTGCATCAGCAGGACTTACCGGGCAGGCATTGGCAAAGGTTACATGCTCCATAGTCGGGCAGGCACCATCCTTCTTTACAAGGCATACATCCTCCTGGTCCCCGCTGTAATCACACAATGTTACGCACTCCTGACCATCGTTGTAATACTCATTCGTCTGACTGAGTGACGGGTCAGAAATACCAACTGCATCTACAACAGAATGATAGATATCATTCACAAAATCAAACTCAAATTCTCCTTCAAAAATATGGGGAGAGGTATTGCCGTACAGCGTGGATACGGAACCCGAAACCTGAGTGAGATATTCCAGCGTATTCATGCAGCGGTAGTACAGCTGATCCTTTGTCAGAATCGCAGCTTCCTCTGTGATGGGCTGGTCAGAGATCACGATATCCTCCGCAGCATCTGCCTGAAGCTGGACCTCCTGCACGGAATCCTTCTGAAGTTCCGCTGCGTTTGTGCCGGCATCGCTGCTTCCGCAGGCTGTACACAGAAGGAGAACATTCAGAGCCGCCGCTGCGGACAGAATTGATTTTACTTTGCTTTTCATAAGAATCCTCCTTAATAATAATACTTGACGTCTACTGCATCCGCCCCAGTGTAATAACCACTATATGTACTCGGATCTACACAAACCATCTTCAACTGCGTGAAATTAGCTGCCGTTACAGATGAAAGTGTATTCCATCCACCAGCTGCCAAGTTCTGGTTTATTGTGCCAACTGTTAAGGCACCACCATTCTGGTATACTGAATATACTGCACTCGGATCAGTAAAATTTGAATGGTTCAAGTAAACCATCAGATTCACAGTTACGGTTTTCGGTCCACCCAGCGTTGTGGTTTCATGAACCCAATGATAGAAATAGCTGCTATTTCCACTTGAAGCAATTTGCGCATCGCCATTGTAGCAGTTACTACCTGTCATGTACGAAAATCCGGAGCTGTATGACGTATTTCCAGTAGAAGCAAGCGGATCATTGTCAATTACATGAGATACCGTAATTGCATCCGCAGTAATTCCTACTGTTGAACCAATAATTGCACCTGAAATACAGGCAGCAATCAAGCGTACGAAAGACTTCTTTTTGTCCATTTTTACCTCCATTTGATTACGTCGTGTGTGTTTTCATTGCGTATGAAGAATCTTTTCTGTGCACCTCCAATCCGGGCAATACAAATCCTCGCACTTATATTATACCAGTTATTTACAGAAAATTCAATTCTTAATCTGCACAAAGTTCTTGTTCATAAGTTGTGCATTTGCAACGAAAATAAGAATACGAGGCGCAGATCCTGCCGTAAAATTCGTATATGTTACATATTTCGTTTTTGCATTATATACCATAAAACAAAAAAGATTCTGTTTTAAAAGTTTGGGATATAAACTACAATTTATATTCCCGACGCTTCAAACAAAATCAAAAAAGAGGCTGCTGCAAACACAAGGGTTGCAGCAGCACTCTTTTCTCTGCTATTTTACAATTTGAAAGGATGTTATTCAAGTTTCTTTATTTTCTGCCGTATTTATACGTCGGAACTTTCCTCTCCGAACATGCCTCCAAATCCGCCGAAGCCGCCCGGAGGAGTCATGCCGCCCATACCGCCTTCCGGCATTTCAGGCATACCGGACATTTCACTGTCAAAGCCCTCAGGAGGTGTCATGGCTTCCATATCGCCCTGCATCATGTTGTCTCTGCCGCCTCTTCCGCCGAAGCCGCCCTGCATGCCGCCTCCGAACATGCCGCCGCTTGCAGATGTCGTCTGACTCCATGTGCAGGAACTGCCGCCGTCAAGGGAGCCTTCCACTGCCCAGCCGTCCTCATTCAGTGTGCCGTCAAAGGTTCCGCCTGTCACCAGCTGATAGGATGCCATAGCAGCACCGCTGCCGTCTCCGAAGATCACATCGGAGACGTTCTTGCTCAGCTGAACCGCTAACACCAGATTTCCTTCTTCATCCAGAACAGTGAGCATATCCCCGGAGGATGCATTTACAGAGGATGTCATCATACAGCCTGCAGGATATTCCATCATGCCCCGGGAAGAAAGACCCAGTACAGTGCCGCCGTTCAGAGTCATGGTGCCATCGCCGTCCAGGGAACCGTTTGCACCGCTCTCAGGTCCTGATACGATCATAACGCCGCCGTTAAAGTTCGTATCGCCGTTGGAGTCTGTACCATCCGCTGCTGCATTGATGTAAATGCTGCCGCCATTGATGTTCATGGTATGGTCTGGATTCTCCATGCCGCCTGTATTCAGACCATCATCGGAGGCATCCAGGATGCGGATATTGCCGCCGTTCAGATTCATAACAGATTTGGACTCAATGCCCTCCGTACACTGATGAATGGTGATCGCAGTTTCCTCGCCGGAGACAGTCAGATCACCAACGCTTTTGATTCCCTTTGCAAGCGTGGAGGTCAGTTCGTAGCTGCCGCCGGTGAGATCCATCCCGCCATCTGCATGCACACAGTGATCGGTAGAAGTCACGTTGATCGTGCCGCCTGTAATCGCCATAGCAGCGCCCGACTTGATGCCCTTGCTGCTGAGACTTTCCTCAGCTGTGGTATCTGTTGTATCGGCAGTCGTCTCTGCTTCCGCAGCAGCATCCTCCTGCCAGAAGAAATCCATGCCGCCTCTGCCGCCTCTGCCGCCGAAGCCGCCGCCCATCATACCGCCCCAGCCTTCCTCGGAAGAGGTAGTATCAATTTCGCCGTTTGTGGTGACATTTACAGTACCTGCGGTCATTTCCAGCGTGGTTTCCGCCTGAATGCCGTCACCGCCTGCGGCTGCATTGATCTCGCCGCCGTCAATGGCAATCCAGCCCTTTTCCGCATTATCTGCCTTGGTGGATTTCAAAGCATCGTTGCCTGCGGTAATATTCAGCATACCGCCGCATATGGAAACAGAATCCGTACCCTTCATGCCATTGTGAACCGCATCCACATTGACAGTACCGCCGGTAACCTTCAGATCATCCTTGGAGACAATGCCATCCGCAACCGTTCCGTTCACGGTAAGCGTACCTGCTCCGTTGATGGTGAGCTTATCCTTGGCATAGATCGCCGCTGCTCCATCATCCTCGGAGATGGTATAGCTGCCGCCGTCCTGAAATGTATTCTCCGTCCCCTCTGCCAGTGACAGAATGGTACGCTTTTCGCTGGTGCATACAACAGCTGCACCGTCTGTATGGGTAATGGATACACCGTCCAGATAAAGCTTTACCTTTTCCGTACCGGTAATACTGAGCTGACCGTCTGTCAGCATACCGGACAGACGGTAGGTGCCGCCCTTGGAGATGGTAACATCTCCGCCAGACACTGTTACGCCGCTGGCATCGCCTGCAACCTCCGCAGAATCGCCGCTGAGTGTAATTTCTGCATCGAAGCTGTCGTATGTGCCATTCATATCGTCCTCGTCATAGGAGGCTCTGGAGCCATTTTCAGCAGTACAAAGCTGCACCGCCGCTGCTGCTGTACTGGTTTCTGTGCTGTCAGCGGGTGCTGTACCTGCTTCGGTGACTGCTTCCTCCTGCGCAGCTTCTGCTGTATTGTCAGGAGCTGTTTCTTCTGTAGATGTCTGGGATTGTGCGGATGATGCGTGTTCAGCGGTACTGTCCTGCTCCGTGCAGCCTGTTGCGCAGACAGCTGCTGCAAGCGACATAGCAACCGCCCATGTGACACGTCGTCCCTGATGTTTCATAGAACAAAATCCTTTCTGTATACTCCCCGATCGATTTGCCTTGTATCTTTTTATCTCTGTACCCTCATTTTCCCATATAAATATGATAGCTGTGTGAACTCCAAAAGGATATTTGCTGAAACCATTGAAAAAAATTTTTCCTTTTTCTTCGGAATTCCTTGCCATTTCACTGTTTTTGTGGTATAATAATAAAGAATGTGCCTTTTACGGCAGTTTAATACGACACAGAAAGGAACCGCTATGATCACAGTTTCAAATGTAAGCCTGCAATTCGGCGGTGATACGCTTTTCAAGAACGTTGACTTACAATTCAATCCCGGTAACTGCTACGGCATTATCGGTGCAAACGGTGCGGGAAAGTCGACCTTCCTCCGTATTCTCAACGGCGAACTGAAGCCCACGACCGGCGAGGTTACGATCCCAAAGAATCTGCGTATGAGCGTCCTCAAGCAGGATCACTTTGCCTACGATCAGTATACCGTTCTGGATACCGTTATCATGGGCAACCAGCGTCTTTATGATGTGATGCAGCAGAAGGATGCACTTTATGCAAAGGAGGACTTCTCCGAGGAGGACGGTGAGATCGCAGCAGAACTGGAGGCGGAATTCGCTGAGATGGACGGCTGGGAGGCGGAATCCAATGTCTCAAAGCTGATTCAGGGGCTGGGGCTTTCCGAGGACCTGCTCTACCAGCAGATGGCAGATCTTTCCGGTAACGAGAAGGTGAAGATCCTTCTTGCACAGGCTCTCTTCGGTAATCCCGATATCATCCTCATGGACGAGCCTACCAACCACCTGGATATTGATGCGATCCGATGGCTGGAGGATTTCCTCTCCGAATACTTCGGTACAGTTATCGTTGTATCCCATGACCGTCACTTCCTGAATAATGTCTGCACCCATACGGTAGATATCGACTACACCAAGATCAAGATGTATGTGGGTAACTACGAATTCTGGTACGAATCCAGCCAGATGATGCAGAGACTGATCAAGCAGCAGAATAAGCGTGTGGAGGAGAAGATCAAGGAACTGAAATCCTTTATCGAGCGATTCTCCGCAAACAAGTCAAAGTCCAGACAGGCTACCTCAAGAAGAAAGCTTCTGGATAACCTTGCAGTTGAGGAAATGCCTGCTTCAAGCAGACGTTATCCATTCATCGGCTTCGATATGGACAGAGAGCTTGGCAAGGATATTCTTCAGGTAACAGACCTCTGCAAGACTGTTGACGGCGTAAAGGTGCTTGATAACGTAAGCTTTACTCTGGGCAGAACCGACAAGGTTGCATTTATCGGTGAAAGCGAACAGGCGATCACCATGCTTTTCAAGATCCTCATGGAAGAGGAGCAGCCCGATTCCGGAAGCTTCAAGTGGGGTATTTCCACATCGACCTCCTACTTTCCTGTAGATAACTCCGAATTCTTCAACGACTGCGATCTGTCTATCATCGACTGGATCCGTCAGTATTCGGAGCATGACATTACAGACACCTTCCTCCGAGGCTTCCTTGGAAGAATGCTCTTCTCGGGTGATGATGTTTTCAAGCCGGTCAAGATTCTCTCCGGCGGCGAAAAGGTTCGCTGTATGTTCTCACGCATGATGCTTTACCATTCCAATGTACTGGTTCTGGACAGACCTACCAACCACCTTGATCTGGAAAGCATTACGGCGGTGAATAATGGTCTTGAAAGCTTCAAGGGCGTTGTACTGCTGGCTTCACATGACCATGAAATCATGCAGACGGTTGCAAACCGCATCATCGAGATCACACCCACAGGCTGCCTTGACAGACAGGGCACCTATGAGGAATTCCTTGAGTGGAAAAAATCAAACGGAAAATAAGGTTTTACCTATGAAAGCATTCCTTACAAATAAGGGCATTCAATTAAGGGCAATACCGTACAAAGATTGTGCGTGTCAGACTATAGAAAAAAGCATACTTTAACAACGGGCGACCAATGGTCGCCCGCTATTTTGTTTCAAAATGCGGTTTATCGACAAACTAAAAAAACTGCTGTGATTTTCATTCACAGCAGTTTTTATTTCGTCATTTCACAAGCGACTTTGCCGCTTACTTCATGCCCCAGATATCCTTTGCGTATTCGTTTACTGCACGGTCAGCGGAGAAGATACCTGCGCCTGCAATGTTATGCAGAGACATCTGTGTCCACTTCTTTTCGTCACGATACAGTTCGGAACTGCGCTTCTGTACCGCTGCATAGGAATCAAAGTCTGCCAGTACCATGTACGGATCGTTTGTCTTCAGAGAATTTGCGACCTCGTTGAACTTGCAGCCGTTGATGCCCTCATACATACGGTCGATACAGCCGCGGATCACATCATTATTATGATAGTAAGACTCCGGATTGTAGCCGCGTGCCTTCAGTGCGTTTACTTCCTCTGTCTTCATACCAAAGATCAGGATGTTGTCCTCACCTACTGCGTCACCAATTTCAATGTTTGCACCGTCCAGCGTACCCAGTGTGATCGCACCGTTCAGCATCAGCTTCATGTTGCCCGTACCGGATGCCTCTGTACCTGCCAGAGAGATCTGCTCGGAGATATCACTTGCCGGCATCAGCAGTTCGGATAATGTTACCTTGTAATCCTCCAGGAAATATACAGACAGCTTTTCTGAAATTCTCGGATTCTTGCGGATCTCCTCAGACAGTGCCCAGATCATCTTGATGATCTGCTTTGCCAGATAATAGCCGGGAGCAGCCTTTGCAGCAAAGATGTAGGTCTTGGGTGTGAAGTCTGCATTCGGGTTATCCAGCAGATACTGGTACTGTGCCAGAATATTCATCACATTCAGGTGCTGACGCTTGTATTCGTGGAGACGCTTTACCTGTACGTCAAAGATGCTGTCGGTGTTCAGAATGATGCCGCTCTTGCTCTTTACATACTTTGCAAAACGAGTCTTGTTTTCCTTCCTGATCTTGCGCAGAGATTCCAGAACTGCATCATCATTCTCAAATACTGTGAGTTTCTTCAGTTCGCTGCCGTCCTTCAGGAAGCCGCTGCCGATCTTCTGCTTCAGAAGCTTGGTCAGACCCGGGTTTGACTGATACAGCCATCTTCTGTATGCAATACCATTGGTTACGTTCTTGAACTTATTCGGTGTGTCCAGATATTCCTCGTGGAATACAGACTCCTTGATGATCTCAGAGTGCAGCTTGGATACGCCGTTTACGCTGTGAGAAGCCATAACGCACAGAGTTGCCATGTGGATCTGATTGTCCTTGATGATGGACATACGTGTAGTCTTTGCGCTGTCGCCGCCATTGCGGGCAAACAGTTCTGCACAGTAACGGTTGTTGATCTCCACGATGATCTGGAAGATTCTCGGGATCACATTCTTCACCAGATTTACATCCCACTTTTCCAGAGCCTCTGCCATAACTGTATGGTTGGTGTAAGCAAAGGAATTGGTTACGATGTGCCATGCCTGCTCCCAGGTATAGCCGCAGTCATCCAGCAGAACACGCATCAGTTCCGGAATCGCCAGAGTCGGATGGGTGTCGTTGATGTGGATCGCAACCTTTTCATGGAGGTTATCCAGTGTACCGTATACGCTCATGTGGTGGTTTACGATGTCACCGATTGCAGCTGCACACAGGAAATACTGCTGACGCAGACGCAGAGACTTACCTTCCAGATGATTGTCGTTGGGGTACAGAACCTTGGAAATTGCATTCGCCATAGAGTTCTGGCTCAGAGCGCTTGCATAGTTGCCATCGTTGAAGGACTTCATGTCAAAGCTCGGCGCCTTTGCCTGCCACAGACGCAGGGTAGAAACGCCCTCACTGCCGTAACCGGAAACATACAGATCGTAGGGGATCGCGATTACGGTGTTATAGTTCTGGTGAGAGAGATAGTGGTAGGAATCCTGCCAGTATTCCTTGATCTCACCTTCGAAATGAACCTCAATTGCTTCATCCGGCTTCGGATCCAGCCATACACTGCCGCCCGGCAGCCAGTTGTCCGGAAATTCAGTCTGCCAGCCGTCCTCCAGCTTCTGCTGGAAAATGCCGTATTCGTAGCAAATGGAATGACCCTTTGCCGGAATTTCCTGGGTTGCCATTGCATCCAGATAGCAAGCAGCCAGTCTGCCCAGACCGCCGTTACCCAGACCTGCATCCGGCTCGCACTCGAAAATCTTATCCAGATTGATGTCGAATTCCTTCAGGATTGCAGCATAGTCATCTGCCAGTTCCAGATTGTACAGGGAAGTCTTCAGGGAACGACCCATCAGAAATTCCATAGAGAGATAATATGCATGCTTGCGACCCTCAGAATGTGCACGATTGGTATAGCTCTGGCGCTTGCGCTTCAGAGTATCCACCATGATTGCAGAGAGTGTCTGATAAATCTGCTTGTCAGAGGCATCGCTGGGTGCAACATTGCACTCAAGCATGAGACGGTTGATGAACTGTTCCTTCAGTTCAGCACGCTTCGATGTGGTTTTACCAGCCATTTTCAACTCCATCCTCCGGCGTTTTGGAATAGTGTAGTAGCACTTCTTCGCCGTATCTGCTGGCAGAAGAAGGCTGCGGCACAGAGCGCCGATTATACCGCTTCATTTTATATTATACCGAATTTCCGGCTTTTTTTCAATAGCCGTTTTCAACAAATATTTCTGCAACTCCAAAAATTAAACGTGATATTTGCTGTATCCATCTTTTCCATCCATCTCCTTTTTTCCGGCATAAAAGCGGATATTTGACAGAAAATGAAAGAGGAATGAAACGTACATTGACAGCACCTGTCGGTTTATGGTATAATAAGGATGCGGAAAAGCATGAATTTGCTGCTCATGCAGCAAAAAACAACCGGAAAGGGTGAAAGCATCTATGAAAAAAACGAATAAGATCCAGGCAATTACCTGCACAGTTCTGGCAGCCACTGCCCTGTGCGGACTTGGCAGCATGCAGACCGCCGCATCCCGGCTGCCCGTCAGTGCCGACAGCAGTACAACCGTACTCTCAAAAGGACGCAATATCATCGTAAAGGGTGTTCTGAACTCCGTCTTTTCTGCGCTGCGCAGTGCAAATTGGGGGCTTTATGACGCAGATGGCAATCTGGTAACCGATATCACGAAATATACCGAATCCTATACGATAAATCTTGAGGATGTGGGAGATTCTCTGGGACTGAACGGACTGGGCGCAGATGAATATCGGCCCTCCATTTCCTTTGCCGATGCGGACCTGTCAAAAACCATACAGGCATCGGATACCTCCCTTACCCTGGTAGGCGGTGTGACCGTACCGGGAACGCTTGCACAGGGCGAAGGCATTGCCGTGCGCGGCACAGTCAATTCGGATTCTATTATTACAATCCTGACGGTTGCAGTCTATGATGACAGCGGCAGACGCGTTACAGGAAAGACCGTCTATCCCGGAAAATCCATCTATGATCTGAGCAATCTGGATTCCTATGTACGCATCCGCAATCTGGATCCGGGCAATTACACCTATCGTGTAACGGCTTCCAATGCAGATATCAATGGACGCACTCTTACGGAACAGCACTTTACCGTGCAGGCCTCCGGAACATCCTCCGGCAGCAGTAATACTTCCAGCGGTAATACTTCTGATAATACAGAAGCAAGCCCCATTACACTGACCGGCGGAACTGTCGTACCGGACAGTATTACACAGGGACGCAGTGTAACGGTTAAGGGTACAGTAGCATCCAGTTCCGGCATCACTGCTCTGACGGTGGGAATCTACAGTATGGACGGTACTGCGGTGCATGGAAGAAGAGTGTATCCGAATTCCTACTCCTACAATCTGGGCAATCTGGATAATTTCATTACCTTCAGCCAGCTGGAGCCCGGCACCTATTCCTATCAGGTGATCGCTTCCAATGCAGACGGCAGCAGCCAGGTACTTACCAGTCAGACCTTTACGGTAGTATCATCTTCCAGTATAAATTCCAACGGAACACACACAGTCACATCCGGCGAATCCGTTTCCCTCACCGGCGGTACGATCGTTCCTGCCAAGCTGACCGAGGGCTACGGCGTGATCGTCAGAGGTACTGTCAAATCTCCGGATTCGAAAATTACCGCACTGACTGCTGCGGTATTTGATATGAACGGCAGACGCATGACCGGTAAGACCATCTATCCGGCTGCCTATTCCTACGACCTGAATAAGCTGGATGACGCTGTACTGTTCAGCGATCTGAAGCCCGGCACCTACTCCTATCAGGTCATTGCTGCCAATGCGGACAGCAACAATCATGTACTTACCAAGCAAAGCTTTACGGTAAAAGGTTGCTCAGGAACAGAAGCAGAGGATACGCCTCCGGCATCCGGCGAATCCATTACCCTCACCGGCGGTACGGTCGTTCCCTCCAAGCTGACCGAGGGCTACGGCGTGATCGTCAGAGGTACTGTCAAATCTCCGGATTCGAAGATCACTGCGCTGACTGTTGCCGTATTCGACAAAAACGGCAAGCGCATGACCGGTAAGACCATTTACCCGGCTGCATACTCTTATGATCTGAACAAGCTGGATGATGCGGTACGGTTCAGCGATCTGGAGCCGGGTACCTACTCCTATCAGGTCATTGCTGCCAATGCAGACAGCAACAACCATGTACTTACCAAGCAAAGCTTTACGGTAAAGAATTCTTCCAATACAGAAACGGAAGACACCCCTTCCGCATCCGGAAAATCCGTTACGCTCACCGGCGGCACCTGTGTTCCCGCCAAAATCTCAGCTGGTGACGGCGTTTCTATTACCGGTACAGTAGAATCCTCCTCGAAGATCACTGCACTGACAGTATGCGTCTTCGATGGAAACGGCAAACGTATAACCGGAAAGACAATTTACCCGGGTGCGTATTCCTACGACCTGAGCAAGCTGGATGACGCAGTACGATTCAGCGATCTGGAACCGGGTACCTACTCCTATCAGGTCATTGCTGCCAATGCGGACAGCAACAACCATGTGCTCAGCAAGCAAGGCTTTACGGTAAAGGACACCGCGTCCTCCTCTGCGGAACCGGAAGAAACTCTGCCCGGAGGAAAGTCTGTCGTGCTCACCGGGGGCACCAGCATTCCCGGCAAGATCGCAGCTGGTGACGGTATTGCGATCACCGGCACTGTAAAATCCTCCTCCAGGATGGTAGCGCTGACAGCCGCTGTCTACGATTCAGACGGCAAACGCATAACCGGAAAAACCGTTTACCCGGGTGCGTATTCCTACGACCTGAGCAAGCTGGATTCCTATGTGAATTTCCACAAGCTGGAACCCGGCGTTTATTCCTATCAGGTCATTGCGGCAAATTCCGACAGCAACAATCACATTCTCTCCAATCAGAGTTTCTATGTAACACAGTAAAATGCACAGGCAGCGTCCTCCGGGGCGCTGCTCAGACTGTAGAAAAAGGCAGCTTTAACAGCGGGCGAGCGATGCTCGCCCCTACATAATGGCTATTTCGCGTCATTTCGTGTAGGGGCGACCATTGGTCGCCCGCAATTTTATTTCAAAATGTGGGTTTATCGACAATCTCGGCAGCGTCCTCCGGGGCGCTGCTTTTTCAGCCAAAAAGCGTTTTTATTCGGAGGCAAGTCATTTTCCGCTTATTTTTCCTTCATTTTTTCTGTGACATCTGCTCAATCTGACGTTTCTCACAAAAGAATACTTGTGCCTGTTATATAAAAGCAACAGGAAAGGCGGGAAAAATGCTTGCATTCTGACAAGGAATATGGTATAATAATATGTGTACGGTACTCGGTACGTCTGATGGTACGCCGTCAAGAATGCTGACCGAGGTCTGCCGTGGTGCGGCACACCGCATCGTAATGCATAGCTCAGGCATGCATAGCAAAGTGGATACAGCACCTTCGGGTACAGGACAATGTGCAAGGGTAATGCATCCAGTGTGCTTTGCAGGAGCTTGTTATTGAATCTTAAAAATTGAATATGCGTTTTTACGCAGGTGCATTACACGACGGCACTTTTTTTCATACCGTGCAAGCCGGGCAGCCACAGCCGCTGTCTGGTAATTGAAACGTTTTTTGAAATGAAAAGGAGTATACGTATATGTTGAAAAAGATTTCGGCAGTCGGGGTATCCTGCGTGACCGCACTTGTACTGATGTTGTCCGTATTCGCTTCGCCTGCATCCGTTGACGCTGTAACGCTGGAGGCTATGACCTCCGCAGCGATTGAATGTATCATCTCTCATGAGGGTACTTATAATTCGATCAATCCCAACGACTGCGGTGCAGTCAGTGTCGGAAAGCTGCAATGGCATGCTGACCGTGCACTCGCTCTGATGCGCAAGACATGCGAAAAGAATCCGGCTTTTGCAGAAGCAACCTTAGGTACTGTCTTCTACAACGAGGTTATGAGTGCAACAAACTGGAACTATCGTACATTCTCTTCCTCCGAGGCTGCTGCTGCTGCTGTGCTGCTGGGCTCCGATTACGGCGTTCAGGCACAGGATGAAACAGCTGCTGCGGATGTTCAGAATTATATCATCTCCGGACAGAACATGGGGCTGACCGATGCCGGCGCTCTTGTTCTTTACGCTGACATTTACAATTTCGGCTGCGGTATTGCTTCCCGAATTGCAAAGCGTGCAGCTTCCTATACCGGCTCTTATGCAGCGGTTACACTGGATGATATGTATCAGGCTGCTCTGAATGACAGCTATGGTTCCAACAGCACATTCGTTTCCAGAACCAACAAGGTGTATGCGCACCTTGCAGCTATGGATTGGGATGCAGCTGCGGTCACGACAGTAGCAACAACAACTACTACCACGCCTGCGAATACATTTTCTCCGGAGGGTGCAGGTACATATACCGTTCATGCGACCTCTCTCAATATGAGAAGCGGTCCTGGTACTGATTATTCCATCATTACACAGATCCCGGACGGTGCAGAAGTTACTGTAACCGAAACAAACGGCAGCTGGGCTGCTGTAGCCTATAACGGCTATAACGGATACTGCTCCATGGATTATCTGGTAAAGGGAGCTGCAACCACCACTGAGGAAATGACAACTACAACGACTACTGCCGTTTCTACAGAAACCACTGTTTCTACTGAAACAACTACAACAGAAGAAACAACAACCACAACAACTACGATGGTGACAACAGCTGAGACAACTACAACAGCTGAAGAAACCACCACAACCACAACTACAACTGTAACTGAAACGACAGCTGCCGCAACTACAACTGTTTCTGAGGAAACAACTGCTGCGGCAACAACAGCCACCTCTGCTACCGCTGCAAATGCAGCCCTGTCAGAAGTGATTGTAAACGATTCTTATGCGACCTTCTACGGCGACATCAACTGCGACGGTTCTGTAAACGTTGCTGACGCAGTTCTGCTGCAAAAGTTCCTGGTTGGGTCTGTTCAGTTGAATTTAGAACAAATTGCAAATAGCGACTGCTCGTTCGACGGCACACTGTCTTCAGCAGATATTATCGTGATTTTGCAGCATCTGGTAGGTCATTATACTGCTCTGCCGATTTTATAATGTGATATGCGAAAATCAAAATTCCCCTTCCGGGTTTCCGGAAGGGGATATTTTTTTGGTCTGTTTGAAAAGTCGGGGATGTAAATTGTAGTTTATCGCACCATTGAAACCATATGCGATTGATGCGGGCGACCAATGGTCGCCCCTACAAATCGTCCTGATCACGTGAAAATGTAGGCGCCGTCCCCTACAATTTCACCGATTTTACGAACTTTGTACGCAAGGACTTGTCACGCCCCCTGGGGGGCATTGAGCAGACTTTTCGTACGAAGTATGTTAAGAGGGGGGATATGCGGTGCAGCTGGCTCCAGCTGCAAACTACAATTTATATCCCCAATATTCAGAATAGAACCGATTTTCATTTTTGTAATCTTAGGAAAAGATATCTTGCAGGATTTACCAGGTCTTATCCTCGCAAATCCGATTCCAGAAATACCGCATTTCATCGCAACACACAGACAGCTGACACGCCTTGCTGTAGGGGCGTTTATCGAACCAGATCATGCATTCAAACAGGACACGTCTCCATGCATGGTATTCGTATAAAAACTCAAGCTGCCATTTGCCGCAATTTATATTCTCCAGCAGCTTTTCTATGGGGATACTTTTCCGCAGGGTTCCGATATGCCTGCGAAGCAGCCGGATTTCGTCGAACAGGTAAATATCCTGTATGTCAAATTTGCAGATACGAAGCTGCGACGTGTCCGTTCTGCATGTGACACCGTAAGGGTTGAATCTGCTGTCAGCGGTCATCCAGAATCCGTTTTCGAATTCAAGAACGAGAGCACCGTTTTCAATATATGCATGCGTTGCACGGCAGTCATGCAGACTGATGCCGCTTCCGTCTGAGGTGTTATGTTTCCATGTCATATCCGCAGTGAACCTGCCTTTTTCTTATTTCTGATCCCGCTGAATGGCTGTCCGCATTGCTTCCACTGCAACGGTGATCGCCGCATTCATATCCAGATCGGGCGGGGGAGCGATGCCGTATTTTTTCTCACGCTCCTGGTTCCAGATCATATTGAGCACGGTAGCGCACCGCACATGCAGCACCGATGCGATCACAAACAGAGCAGCCGATTCCATTTCGGAGGCAAGCACACCTGCGGCGATCCATGCATTCCAGTCGTCGATCAGGCGGTTTGCGACAGGCATACGCTCGGGGCTGTGCTGCCCGTAGAAGGAATCCTTGCACTGGACAACGCCGGTCACATAGGGCTTCTGAAGGGTATCGGCAGCATCCGCAAGTGCACAGGTCAGCCGGAAGTCGGGGACAGCCGGAAACGCTGCCGGCATATATTCATGGGATGTACCCTCCATGCGGACAACGCCTGTAGGGATGACCAGCTGTCCAGCCGGGACATCTGCCTGCATGCCGCCGCAGGTACCGATGCGGATGAAGGTATGCGCACCGCATGCTGCCAGCTCCTCCATGCAGATGGCAGCTGAGGGCCCTCCGATTCCTGTGGAGACTACGCTGACAGGCACGCCGTCCAATGTACCGGTCCATGTGGTGTATTCACGGTTCTGAGCTGCAAGATTAGGATGGTCGAGGTGTTGTGCAATTCGTTCCGTGCGTCCTGGATCGCCTGTGAGTAAAACGTATTTGCCGATATCTTCCGCAGTGCAATGCAGGTGGAACATTTTTTCATTTTGCTGCATAAGTGTGCTCCTTTCGGATGAATTTCTGGTTTTATTATAGCATGTTTCGGGAGCAGGATGCAACAGAAATTGCAAAAGTCCATGCAGAAAACTGCATGGACTTTACTGTCAGGCGAATCAAGAGTCTTTTCCAACGAGTTTTAATACAGATTCATCACATATTTTTTCAGAGTATAGTGTGCATGATTGCGGCTATATCCGCAAAGCTCCTGTACTTTTTTTATTCGTGATGCTTTTGCTTATTAGTTTGTTACCGCTTCCGCAATTAATGCAAACTCTGGATAAACTCCGTTACTGCATTGATAAACTCGTCTTCGGTCAAGCCATCGGAAATCATTTGAACAGATACACCATTTAATCTGAGACCCGCCCAATATGCTGTGTAACCGGTTTCATTCGAGGAAGCCGCAAGCAAGAGTGAAACGCCATCAATTTTAGACTGTCTCATCTCTTCCTGAGAAACGTTTGAAAGATCCTCAGCTTTGGAAAGGGTAATAGACAACGTCTTGCTTTGATCAATGCTGCCGTAATACAAAATATTTGTATCATATAAAATATCGCCCGCTTGATTCTGATAGAGAACAAAAAACGATTGCTGCGTCTTTGTTAATTCTTTTCCGAAAGTATCCGGCATCTGCTCCATCCCGTAATAGGCAAGCAATTCATGATAGGTCACAGGAACGATCGTTGTGTTTTCATCGGCAGGAACAATGACTTTGGATGCCGCAGGTGTGGGGATTTCATTGATATAAATGCTGTCTTTCTGCAATCCAAATAAAATGCCGCCGCAAATCAGACAAAAACAGGCTGCTATCCCGGCAATACGATAAAGCATCAGCGTTTTATGGTTTTGCCTATGAGCCTCATTTGCCGCTTGAATCAGGTCATCATCGATATCGCCGATCTCCCGATAAAGCATTTCTCGGTTCATATATGGTATCCCTCACTTTCAAGGTATTTCTTTAATCGCTTTCTTGTGCGAAACAGCATAGATTTTACCTTGCTTTCACTTACATTAAAACGGCTGGCGATTTCTGCAATGCTATCAGAATACCAGTAACGCAGGATAAAAATATTGCGGGCATCAGGTTTTTGAGTTCTCAAAAATGCAGAGATAACTGACGCTACTTCACGGGATTCATATTGCGCTTCTATGGAATCTGTTTCGCTTAAGCATTCTTCAAGTTCGGACAATTGCAGCGTAAACTCAGCGTTTCTCTTTTTTGCGATCAAATAATCATAGCGATTTAACGACAGACATCGGGTGATGCGCCCTAAATACGGAAGCAGCTTCTGAGGGCGATCCGGAGGGATCTGCTCCCATGCCGTAAAATAGGTATCATTGACGCATTCCTCGGCTTCTTCGTAGTAATTGAGGATATTCATGGCGATTTTTGTCAGATACTTTCCATATTTTTGTGATGTGTTTCGTATAGCATCCTCCGAACGCTGCCAAAACAAATCAATAATTGTTTGATCTGTCATATTTGTTCCTCTCTTAAATCAAACAGCACAGAGACAAAGGCTTGCCTCTGCACCATTCTTTCTGCTTTTAATATGCGATGATATGAATACGGGATGCAGTGACTTCGGAAGCAGCAGGGTCACCCTCAGTGTATCCCTGAATGCTATAGCCCTCCGACAGAATGACGTTTTCCACCACACCGCTCGCAATGGAAAAAACAGTGTCATCGGAAACAAGGATTACCTGACCGTTCTCCAACGTAATGCGGTCATTCTCAATAGCAGACACCCTTCCCTCAAAATTAATTACCAGCTTGCCGCCTGTCCGTACAGCCATATTACAGTAGATTTTGTCAGCAGATACCTGCTCGGAATCAGGATCATCTTCTGTGTAGCCCTGAATGAAATTGCCAATGGCAATCTCTTCGCTGACTGCATTGTTGGTGTCAGGATCGCCTGCAAAAACGGTATCAGAAGAAATAACAACGATTTTGCCGTTTTCCAGCGTGATCTCATCGCCGTTTATCGCTGTAACCGTTCCCTCAAAGTTGACAACGACCTTGCCTGTCGGTGCACCACTCGCATTCTCGGAGTTAGCTGTGTCATCAGCCGAACAACCGACCAGAGCAGAGAGAGCCATTAAGGATACCATGCAGATAGATGCAAATTTTTTCATTTTACATTCCTCCATTTTTTGATGATAAAGCTCTAAAAGAACCTTTCACTTATAATGTAAGAAACAAAATGATTTCGTTGCAGTACAGCAAGAATTTTTTTGAGTTTATGGAATGGTATAGCATTCAGGCTTTTTACAGATCTGATTTCTGTGTTTAGTTACGTCTCATTATACCACGAGTCTCTTGAGAAGTCAAAACCAAAGCAAACCGCCGCATACATACGGACTTTCTGCTTGACTTCATACTTCAAATCCCAGAAAAATTCTAAATCCTTTTCCCGAATCGGAACATCGCGCTTCTTGCTGTTCTTTGTGCCCTCCCTGGGGAGGGCTCGGCAACAAAAAATTCCCCATCCAACAAAAAGTGGGTGGGGAAGACGATCCAACGGTACGTTGGTGTCAAGCTAATACAAAATAGATGACAGCATTAACTCAGGCAATTTCATCATAAATCTTCTTGCTTGACTTTATAATAAGCAAATTTACCCTTGCCAACCAGCAGCAGCATTTCACCATCCGTCATCTTAGAAAGCAGCCGGTAAGCCTGACCTTCATTCAGATGGAGAAGCTGCATAACATCTTTTCTGGTTACCGTGCCATGATTACTTTTTGCAAATTTTAATACAAGCTCCGGATGACGGATACGGTCAATATCTGTCTGACGCACATATCCGGCAACATTGTCTGCATTCTTATAAAGTGCTGCACTTAGGATATATGCTCTGTTGTTTCTATTGCCATCTGCTTCTACAAGCCCCGATTCCACCAGCTTTTCCACAGCAGTTCGTACCTTATGTTCATTCACATGAATCATCTGTGAAAGTTCTCCAAGCCGCAGTCTTCTGTTTGATTTCAAAGC
>JAFURN010000083.1 GCA_017480865.1 Ruminococcus sp.
AGCAACTGACTCTTAATCAGTGGGTCCTGGGTTCGAGTCCCCGATGGTGCACCAGCGGATATGGCGGAATCGGCAGACGCGCTAGCTTCAGGTGCTAGTCCTCGCAAGGGGGTGGAGGTTCAAGTCCTCTTATCCGCACCATAAATAAAAAATCCTGTCGAGTTTTCGACGGGATTTTTTATTTTATATGATTTAATGCGTATGTTTTTTTCGTAATGTGGTGATAGATTTGAAAAAGAAAGCGTTCAAGCTGATGATTACAGTTGTTTCTGTAATCGCTTTTTTATGTGTTTTTCTTTTTATTTTGATATGGAACGGCGTGATTCAATTGAATGGCTTTTCTGCGGATCAATATCCCGTAAAAGGTGTTGACGTTTCTTCCTATCAGGGTGAAATCGATTGGAAAACACTTTCTTCCCAGGACGTTTCCTTCGTTTTTATGAAAGCCACAGAGGGAAGTTCTTATGTGGATGCATGCTTTGACTATAATTATGAAGCGGCGAAAAAGACGAATCTTGCAGTAGGCGCATATCATTTTTTCAGTTATGACAGCGATGGGAAAACACAGGCTGAAAACTTTATAAATACCGTTGCCTCTTTCGATGGCATGCTGCCGCCGGTAATTGATCTTGAATTTTACGGCGATAAGGAGAAAAATCCCCCGGAAAGAGAATATGTAGATACACAGCTGAAGGCAATGCTGGAGGCACTGGAGGATCACTACAAGCTGAAACCGATCATTTATGCTACGGAAAAATCATATGAATTGTACCTTGCAGGCGATTATGAAGAATATGATATCTGGATCAGAAACGTAATTACAAAGCCGGAACTTTCCGATCACAGGGATTGGACGTTTTGGCAATATACCAATCGCGAACGCCTGCGTGGATATTCCGGAGAAGAAAAGTATATAGATGTAAATGTATTTCATGGAAGCACAGAGGATTTTGATGCATACCTGAAAAGCAATACATACCAGCAAAATTGACCGCATTGGAAAATATTTTTGTATTCTATAGATAGGAAAAAGGCAGGCTTCGAGGGAACCTGTCTTTTTTCGAATTATATTGTAAGGAATTGCAGAAAGATGAAGAAGAAAAAAACCAAGGCAAAAAAGGCTTTTCATAGCTATATGAAAGGTACATTGCGCTGTCGGAAGGACAGTTTCATTGGAAGTGTGATTTGTGCTGTCTGTGCTTGTATTTTATGGATCATCGCTTTGCTGGATGAATTCAGTGCAGCGATCGTTTTTATAGGTTCTTTTTTCATTGCAGCACTGATTGTTACGGTTCTGCATGCAATCAAGGTGTACGGAAGTTCCATTGTATTCAGCGAAAAAGACAGATGTTTTATAGCAGAGAAATTTTTTCGTCAGAAAAAATACGGTATAACAGAGATTACATCCATTCAGTTGAAGGAGACACGAACGACCAGACCGCCTTCTTCACGCGGCAACAAGCCCGCCCATGACGGTGAGATCAGGACTTTGATTCTGCATTGCGGAGAGGAGAAGATCCGGGTCAGCGGCGCACTGGATTCCTCTGGAGTATTTGAGCAGTTCCTCAGAAAAATGACAGCACCGGAAATATGGATGGAAACAAAACGAATCAGGGTGTGGAATCCCCTGGATATCTTCCTGAGTTCTGAGGAGGATCCGTGGGAACAGGAAAGAAGAAAAAAGCTGTAAATCCAGGAAAAAGATAAAATAGAACACAATGAAAAGGAGATGGCTCATGGACTGGCTGAACCCATATGGTCTGTGTATTATAATTCTGATACTGATACCGAATATTCTTTTTGCGGTGAAGTGCAGCAATGGATTTGAAAACTGCTGGAGGAACCGGACCGCAGAGATCCTTGAGCAAGCGGGAAGATACGCCTGTATGGGGTTCATGGTTTTCAACATTCCCGGTACATATTGTGGAATCTGGTTTGCAGACGGGCTTGCTGTATATCGGATCGTGAACGGAATTCTGATCGCCGCTTATTGTATCATATGGGCTGTCTGTTTCCGGAAGAATAACGTATTCCGTGCGTTATCCTTATCGATTTTGCCGTCCCTCATTTTCTTGTTCAGCGGAATTCTGCAAGGCTCTGTTCTGCTGATTGCAGCTGCTGTTCTTTTTGCGCCCTGTCATATTCTCATTAGCTATAAGAATGCCGTTTTTCCGGCAGATGAACCACACTGATCCGGTGTGGTTTTCTTTTTGGAAGCGTATGTCACAAATTGAGTGTGCAGATTGTTATTATATACAGGACGTCCTAAGAAAGGGTGTGGTCAATGTGAGCAAGGAAGAAAACCGAAGGAAAATCGAGCGGCTCTATGAATTGTATGAGCAGCCCATGTACCGGATCGCCTATGCGATTCTGCATCATGTCCAACAGGCGGAGGATGCGGTATCGGATGCTTTTGTCAAAATCATACGGAATCTCTCGCAGATCGATGCGGCAGACAGCGCCGAAACCAAGCGGTTTATCGTACAGATCATCCGCAATACTGCCATTAACCAGTACCGAAAGAATGCCGCAGATGCCCAGCGTTTCACGGAACTGGATGATACTGCTGCACAAATTCCTGATGAAAACAATGAGGTGCAGCAGCGGATGATTCATATGGAGCAGAAGGAAGCGGTGCAGGAGATTCTGGACGGGCTGAGTACATCGGAACGTGAAATTTTGTGGCTGCGCTGCGAGGAGGAACTTTCCTTCAAGGAGATCGCAAGCCGCCTGTCACTCAGCGAGGCTGCCGTGCGTAAGCGGTTTGAACGTGCAAAGAAGGCTGCACAGAAGCAGAAAGGGGAGTCTTATTATGGCAAAGAATTATTTACCGTTTGAGGACGAAAACTGGAACCAGATCGTAGAGGATGCGTTTGCACCGGATGCCGAGGTGCATGTGTTCTCCGCCCGATATCAGAGAAAGAAGATGAGACTTATGAATCAGAATACACAGAAGAAGCCTGTCCTGCGCAGAAAGGGATTGATCGTTGCGGCAGCTTGCATTGCGACTGCAATCGTGATTCCCACAACAGCCTTTGCAGGCAGCAGAATCTATAACGCATTCGTGGAGCAGCCGGCAGAGTATCAGCGTGATATTACCATTGAACTGGGCGAGTCTGCTGAGACATCTCAGACAGATGACGGCGCAGTAGTAGTAGATTCCGGAACTTACAAAATGTCTGTAGGCTACGTGCCGGATGATCTGAAGTTTGACCATGCTGAAGAAAATGCGGACGGAAATGTCTGCGGATTCAAGTACGGCAATTGGGGGACAGACGACTGGCGCAGTGCGACTTTCAGCCTCTTTGTGATCGACAACGAAACCCGCACATTTAACGAAACTCTGAAGAACGTTACCGCTGAATCTACCTATGAAACAGATGACAGGATCGTATTTATCTCACGACTTAACAAAGATTTTGACAAGCGTGCAGAGATATGGGTTGCATTCAAGGATACAAAGTATGTTGCAAAGATCCTTGCACTGCAGGAATTTACTGAGGATGAACTGAAAATGATGGCGGAGGGTCTTGTTCTGGAGAAATCCGATGTTGAGTGTGCTTCATCCTATACAACATATACCGAATATCAGGAATGGCTTCAGGCTGAGTTAGAAGCGGCAGCATCAACAGATGAACCGGAATTCTATAAGGAGCATATGGGTGAGATGAATCTTATCTCCGTAGGCGAAACCTTCAGTGATTTCGATGTGGATGTAACCCTTGATTCCATAACGTTTCAGGATACCTTTGACGGAATTACAACAGACGGTATCGGCAGAGAATACGACTACAGCAAGTACATGAACGCAGACGGCACACTTGCTGACAATATCCGCACATGGTACACAAAGGGTGACGGCGTGAATACCATTGATGAGGTTTCTGAGACAGAAACAATGTCTGCAAGGATCATGGTAGTAAATCTGACCTATGAGAACAAGGGCACAGAAGAGATCGAATACTGCATATGTCCGGGACTGCGTACCATTGATGAAAACGGTGACTGGCTCATTGAGAATACGTCAATTGATGGCAGATACGCAATTGACAGTCTCTCAGATCTTACTGTGGACAGACTGGGTTTCTCATTCAGCACCGATCACGAAAACAGCAAGAACAACCTTGCCGCATTCAAGCCCGGCGAAAAGGCTCAGGTTCAGCTTGCCTTTATCGTATACGACGAGCCTGCGGCTGACTATTATCTCTGCCTTGACACTTACCAGAATGTATTTGTTGATATGAGCAGCCTTACAGAATAACCCTCCTTAACTATATAACAAAAGCCGGATGCGATGTGCGTCCGGCTTTTATTTGTCGGCTGTTATGGGTTCTCTTTGCCAGGTGATTTGGTAAAATCGCTGAAATCTATCAGCACTTTCTTGCCAATAATCACTAAAAAGTTGCCATTGTCGTGGGATGCTATTGACAATGGCGCGTATAAATGATATAATTGTAAAGGAAATTTTTCGGAATTTTTCATGATTTTTAGGGAGGTAATTTATCATGGCAAAGAAACTCAGAAAGTCCATGGCTGCCGTAATTTCTGCTGCGATCGCAGTGAATCTGGCAGCGGCATCTGCGGCAACAGTCGGCGTACTGGCAGCAGAGCAGAAGTATGAATTCGAAGAGGGCACACTGACCGGTTGTACGATTCAGGAGTCCGGAACCGAACGTTATCAGGAAGGGGCATCTGGTGACAAGTTCGTATTCCTCGAAAACGGCGGCGAAATCGCTGCGGTAACGGTTAACGTTGAAACAACAGGAATGTACGAGGTTTCCCTGTGCTACTCCGCACCTTATGGCGACAAGACACACAATCTGTTGGTAAACGATGTGGATCAGGGCCAGATCAGCTGTCCGACAACAGACGGCACAGACTGGGCAACCCTGTCTCTCGGTTCTGTTAAGCTGAATGCCGGTGATAATACCATCGGTATCAAGAGCAGCTGGGGCTGGACAAATCTGGACTATGTTACAGTAGAGACTGCAGATCTTCCGGATATCCAGGCAACTGATACAGTATGCGCAGACCCGGATATCATTCCGGAAGCACAGAACCTGATGAACTATCTTTCTGCGGTTTACGGAAATCACATTCTTTCCGGTCAGCAGGAAATCTATATGTACGGTCCTCATGATTTTGAGTATGAGTTCAATTATATTCAGGATCTGACAGGCGAACTGCCGGCGATCCGTGCATTTGACTATCTGAACGAAGCAAACATTCTCTACGGAAGCGATGATGGTACGACTGACAGAATGATCGACTGGGTAAAGAACAAGGGCGGTATCATTACTGCTTCCTGGCACGTAACTGTACCGAAGGATTTTGCAAACTTTACGCTGGGCGAAACAAAGGTTGACTGGTCACAGGCTACATATGGCGTATGGCAGGACGGCAGCAACAATACAATTCCGGCAACAGACTTTGATACCTCCAAGATTCTTGAGGAAGGTACAAAGGAAAGAGAATACTGGATGGCTTGCCTCGACAAGCTGGCAGAATCTCTCCAGAGACTGGAAGATGAAAACATTCCGCTGATGTTCCGTCCGCTGCATGAAGCAGAAGGCGGCGGCGGTGAAAACGGCTCATGGTTCTTCTGGGGTCAGGACGGTTCTGCGGTTTACAAGGAACTGTGGAAGCTCACCTATGACACTCTGGTAAACGAGCATGGTCTCCACAACCTCATCTGGGTATGGAACAGCTATAACTATGCAACATCTGCTGACTGGTATCCGGGCGATGATTATGTAGATATTATCGCATACGACAAGTACAACTGCACAAACTGGTCCACAGGTCAGGCTGTACTGGAACACAATGTAAGCGCGATCTCCAGCACATTCTATGGCATCATGGAAAAGTATAATTCCAAGAAGATGGTTGCTATGTCTGAGAACGACAGCATTCCGACTCTGGAAAATATCCTTGCTGAAAAGGCTGGCTGGCTGTATTTCTGCCCGTGGTATGACGGTGGCAGCGATAACATCAACTTCCTGTCCAACCCGATTTTCAACACCAAGGAAGATCTGACCACCATGTATCAGAGCGATTACTGTATCACTCTGGATGAACTTCCGGCTGATCTGTATACAAACAGCACCATCACCACTACACTTCCCACAAGTTCAACCACCGAGCCCACCGAGACAACTACAGCTACAACTACAACAACAGAGCCGGTTCCGACAGACAAGGTTCAGGCTGAGGTTGAGGATGCAGGCGAGGAAGGCTATCGTTTCACACTGGATGAAGCGGTCGGCGATACACTGTACGTTGAGCTGACAGCTGACGATGTTGTAACCTTTGCAAACGGCTGTGTTGGTTTGAACGCAACCTATGACGGCGTTGACTACTGGGTATCCTATCAGTGGGATATTGCTGGTTCTGAGACGGTTACGATCGATCTGACAAAGCCCTCTGAGATTTCCTATAATAAGGGCGCAGATAAGGTTGAGGATGCTGACCTGTTTGCAGCGATCACAGCTGAGGCGCAGAAGCAGAATACCGGTCTTGTACAGATGTGGTGGACAAACGACGGCTCAGGTGAGCAGATCGACAACTCCAATGTTGTTCCTACCAATGTTTACATTCTGAAGGACGCTGATACCACGGATACTACTACAGAAACCACAACTGTTACAGGTGATGTGATCATCTGCGAAGGCTGCGGTAAGCAGATCCCGGAAGGCGAAGAGATTGTTACACCGCTGGGTATGACGATTTGTGCAGAGTGCAAAGCTTTGGGCATCGGCGGAACCACACCTACGGTAATGACAACAGATACCACAGAATCCACTACAGAAACAACAACAATTTCTACAAGCGATACCACTGAAACTGAAACGACAACAGAAACGACAACAGTTTCCACAAGTGATATCACTGAAACAGAAACATCTACTACTACAACACTGCCGCCGGTTGCAAACTGCGGTGATGTAAATCAGGATGGTTCCCTGTCTCTGATCGACGTTGTATACCTGAACAAGTACCTGGCAAAGGTTCTGGATCTGGATGCACAGGCGAAGGCAAATGCAGAATGCACAGTTGATGGTGTGATCAATAGTGCAGACGTACTTGCTCTGCTGAAGCGTATTGTAAGACTGATCGACAGTCTGCCGGTTATTCCGGAATAATTGAATTTTAGGAAATGCCTGTCTCCGGACAGGCATTTTTTTCGTATTGACAGCATTTTCGGGATATGCTATAATAGAGTAGAACCGACAGTTCGTTTGCACCATCCTGTCGTTAAACAAAACTACGGGCAGTCTGAAGTATATGGGATACATGTATATTCAGCGGCTTTTTCTGTAGGGAAGAAGCCGCTTTTTTGGAGGCGTTTTATGTATTATAGTCTGAAAACATCCGCAGCATTTGACAGTGCGCATTTTCTCAGCGGCTATGAGGGAAAATGTGCCAATCTTCATGGTCACCGCTGGACCATTGAGGTAACGGCAGCGCAGGAGAGCCTGCAGGAGCAGGGTCAGTGCAGAGGCATGGTCATTGACTTCGGTGATCTGAAAAAGGCAGTGCGCCGCATTGCCGATGATCTGGATCATGCAACGATTTATGAGGAAGGCACGCTCCGGGAAGCAACGATTTCCGCCTTCCGGGAGGAGGGCTTCCGTCTGATCGCCCTGCCCTTTCGCCCCACGGCGGAATGCTTTGCCAAGCATATTTATGAACTGCTGAAGCAGGAAAATCTTCCGGTACGAAGTGTTGCGGTCTATGAAACGCCGGAGAATTGCGCAGTATACGAGGTGGAATAAAATGGAACATACCTATCGTGTTGCGGAATGGTTTGTGAGTATCAACGGCGAAGGTACAAGAGCCGGGGAGCTTGCGGTGTTTGTCCGGCTGTGCGGATGCAATCTCCGGTGCAGCTATTGCGATACCCTCTGGGCAGGGGATATGGATGCTCCGCATACAGAAATGACCGCCGGAGAGATCCGCAGTCTGATTCTGGAAACGGGTGTGCGCAACGTCACCCTGACAGGCGGGGAGCCGCTGCTGCATCCCCATGTGAAAGAGCTTCTTGCGGTGCTTTTGCAGGATGGGGCGTTCAGCGTGGAAATTGAAACCAATGGCAGTGTTCTTCTGGGAGATTTTACGGAAACCAATTATCGTGCCATTTTTACGCTGGATTATAAGCTGCCGGGGAGCGGCATGGAGGAGCACATGTACCTTGCGGAGAATCTTGCGTTCCTGAAGCCGCAGGACTGCATCAAGTTTGTGGCAGGCTCGCAGGAGGATCTGCACCGTGCAGCGGAACTGATCCGCATGCACGATCTGTGCAGTCGGTGCCATGTATACTTCAGCCCGGTATTCGGAAAAATAGAGCCTGCGGATATGGTGGAATTCATGAAGCAGGAAAACTTAAATGGTGTGCGTCTGCAATTGCAGCTGCACAAATTCATCTGGGACCCGGACAAGCGGGGCGTGTAAAGGAGTGAGAAAAATGGCAATTGATCAGGAGAAGATCGCATATCATATCCGTGGAATTCTGGAAGCACTGGGAGAGGATCCCGACCGAGAAGGTCTTCTGGAAACGCCGGATCGTGTGGCAAGAATGTATGCCGAGGTATTTGAGGGAATCTCCTACAGCAATCATGAGATTGCCCATATGTTTGAGAAGATATTTACCGAAACCTCCGCTGCAGGTAAAAGCGCAGCGGTAACGGTGAAGGATATCAGCGTGTACAGCTACTGCGAGCATCACATGGCGCTGATGTATGATATGCATGTCAATGTATCCTACCTGCCGAAGGGAAAGGTGATCGGTCTTAGCAAGATCGCCCGTATCTGCGATATGGCGGCAAAACGCCTGCAGCTGCAGGAACGGCTGGGACAGGATATCGCAGAGATTATGAAGGAGGCAACCGGCTCTGAGGATGTAGGCGTTGTGATCACCGCTTCCCACAGCTGCATGACGGCACGAGGTATCCGCAATCTGCCGGCAAGGACTACGACCACGACCTTCTGCGGCGCTTATGAAAACGATGCGTTTTTGCAGAGTCTTGTGATGGATACAAAAGGAGTATGAGTAAAATGGAAGCAATGGTATTATTCAGCGGCGGTGTAGACAGTACCACCTGTCTGGCGCAGGCGGTAAAGAAGCATGGGGCATCTGAGGTCTTAGCACTGTCTGTTTATTATGGTCAGAAGCATACAAAGGAAATCGAATGTGCCGAAAAGCTGGTTCAGTATTATGGTGTAAAGTGGCAGACGCTGGATCTGTCCCGTATTTTTGCGGATTCCAACTGCTCTCTGCTTCAGGGCAGCACGGAGGAGATCCCCAAGGGAGATTATGCAAAGCAGCTGGAGGAAACAAATGGTGCACCGGTGTCTACCTATGTGCCGTTCCGGAATGGATTGTTTCTGGCATCTGCTGCAAGCATCGCGTTGTCTCACGGCTGTAAGGTGATCTATTATGGCCCTCATGCAGACGATGCAGCAGGCAATGCCTATCCCGACTGCAGCCCGGTGTTCAATCATGCAATGGGAGAGGCGATCTATGAGGGCAGCGGCAGGCAGCTGAAGGTAGAGGCGCCTTTTGTGGAACTGACAAAGAAGGATATTGTAAAGCTGGGACTGGAACTGGGCGTACCTTATGAACTGACATGGAGCTGCTATGAGGGAGGAGACAAGCCCTGCGGTACATGCGGCACATGCAGAGATCGTGCAGAGGCATTCCGTGCAAACGGTGCAGTTGACCCGATTGAGGTGTAAGATTTTTTAGTCCGGCAATTTTTATAAAAAATGCCGGCGCAGGGTCCGGGACGAGGCGTCACAGGTGGCTGCGGTGCAGCCACGATAAAAAAGTTGAAAGGAAAAACAATCATGGCAGGAAGAACCAAGGAAGAAACAGCAGGTATCACGCTGCTGGGCAATCAGAATACAAAATATAAGGATGACTATGCACCGGAGGTGCTGGAGACATTCGAGAACAAGCACATCGGACGGGACTATTTCGTAAAGTTCAATTGTCCGGAATTTACAAGTCTCTGTCCTATTACCGGACAGCCGGACTTTGCAGCGATTTATATTTCCTATGTGCCGGATGTGCGCATGGTGGAGAGCAAATCCCTGAAGCTGTATCTGTTCAGCTTCCGCAATCACGGTGATTTCCACGAAGACTGCGTGAACATCATCATGAATGACCTGATCCAGCTGATGGACCCCTATTACATTGAGGTGTGGGGCAAGTTTACGCCCAGAGGCGGCATCTCCATTGACCCGTACTGCAACTATGGCAAGCCCGGCACCAAATGGGAGCAGGTGGCATGGGAACGTCTGACCCATCATGATCTGTATCCGGAAAAGGTAGACAACCGCTGAAGGAGTGCTGCGATATGACCAAGGAAGAAATTGCCCTGAAGGCATGTGAAATCCTGGAGGAATATTACCCCGAATCCGTCTGTGCGCTGCGCTACAGCAAGCCCTATGAACTGCTGATCGCTGTACGGCTTTCTGCTCAGTGTACCGATGCACGGGTGAATATCGTCACTGAAACCCTGTTTCAGAAATATCCTACGCTGGAGTCCTTTGCAGATGCCGATCTTGCAGAACTGGAGCAGGATGTAAAGCCCTGTGGCTTTTACCGTACCAAGGCGAAAAGCATCATCGAGATGGCACAGCGTCTGATCACAGTTTACGACAGCCGGATCCCGGATACCATGGAGGAACTGCTGACATTGTCTGGCGTAGGCAGAAAGACCGCCAATCTCATTCTGGGGGATATATACGGACAGCCTGCGATCGTGACAGATACCCATTTTATCCGCATTACAGGACGTCTGGGACTGACCCGGCATAAGGAACCGGAGAAGGTGGAACGTGATCTGCGGCCTCTGATCCCTCCGGAGCGTTCTTCTGATTTCTGTCATCGTATCGTCCAGTTCGGACGGGATGTGTGCATTGCAAGAAGACCAAAATGCGATATATGCCGTATGCAGGAGTTCTGCGCTTATTTCCGGGATGCCGGAAAATAGGTTCTGATTTCGCAAAGGATGCTTCCGACGATGCAAAAAGCTGTGAAATCGGTTGACAAAAGGGGAATAGTATGTTATACTTTTAAATGTATACTTTTTTAGATAAAGGCGGTAGACGAATGGGTATTTTTAGCAGATTGTTCGGTTCATACAGCACAAGAGAGCTGGCAAGAATTGAGCCGATCAAGAATAAAGTTCTGGCTCTGGAGGATGAATATAAGGCACTGTCCGATGCAGAGCTGAAGCAGAAGACGTTTGACTTCCGTGAACGCCTTGAAACAGGAGAATCTCTGGATTCCATGATTCCGGAGGCCCTGGCAACGGTTCGTGAAGCAGCAGACCGTGTACTGGGCAAGCGTCCGTTCCCGGTACAGCTGATCGGTGCGATCGTACTACACCAGGGACGTATTGCCGAAATGAAGACTGGTGAAGGTAAAACACTGGTAGCCTGTGTTGCATCCTATCTGAATGCACTGCCGGGCAAGGGCGTACACGTTGTTACGGTAAATGACTATCTGGCAAAGACACAGTCTGACGAAATGGGCAAGGTGCTGCGTTTCCTGGGTCTGACAGTCGGCTGTATTCTGCATGGTCTGAACAATGACCAGCGCCGTGCGGCTTATGCATGTGACGTTACATACGGCACGAATAACGAACTGGGCTTTGACTATCTGCGTGATAACATGGTTATCTATAAGAAGGACAAGGTGCAGAGAGAGCATAATTTTGCAATCGTGGACGAAGTGGACTCCATCCTGATCGACGAAGCAAGAACACCGCTGATCATTTCCGGCAGAGGTGACAAGTCTACCGCACTGTATGGCGTTGTGGACAAGTTTGCAAAGACTCTGACGCCCACTACAGTTGTCGAGACAGATACCAAGCAGGAACAGGAATCTATTAACGAGAATGCAGATTATATCGTCGATGAAAAGGCGAAGACTGCAACCATCACACGCCGTGGTATCAAGAAGGCAGAGGATTATTTTGCAGTCGATAACCTGATGGATCCGGATAATATGACTTTGATGCATCACATCAACCAGGCACTGAAGGCAAACGGCGTGATGCGTAAGGATA
>JAFURN010000084.1 GCA_017480865.1 Ruminococcus sp.
GACCGTGTTGACGAGATCGCAGTTGACATTCTGAACCGCTTCATGGATATGGTTCGCAGCAACCACTGCTACAGAAATGGTGTTCCGACCACATCCATTCTGACGATCACATCCAACGTAGTATACGGCAAGAAGACCGGTAACACACCGGATGGCCGTAAGATGGGCGAGCCGCTGGCTCCGGGCGCAAACCCGATGCACGGCAGAGATACACACGGTGCAGCTGCTTCTATGGCATCTGTTGCTAAGCTGCCGTTTGTAAATGCTCAGGACGGTATCTCCAACACCTTCACCGTAATTCCGGATGCTCTGGGTAAGGACGGCGGCGTATTTGCCGGCGATATCGATATCGAGTCCATCAAGGAAGCTATGAAGGACTAATTCCGCTTGAAAGAGGGGAGGGAGAATAATGGCTTTTGAACCTGAGATGAGACAGCAGGAGGATGACATCGTAGAGATGATTGAACGCCTGATGGCATCTGGTACAGGTCATGTGACCGTAACACCTGAGGATATGGAAAAGGGCGGTCTGAAGGTAGATACCTATCGGAGCATGGACTGTTCCAAGGGTAACATGGCATGCTGCCAACCCACTGAATTCATGGAAGAAAATTAACACAACAATTTTTGAGGAGGAATTTATCATGGCAAATGAAAAGCAAATTGATAACCTGGTTGAACTGCTCGACGGCTATGCTGAAAAGGGCGGCCACCACCTGAACGTAAACGTTCTGAACAGAGATATGCTTCTGGATGCACAGCAGCACCCGGAAAAGTATCCGCAGCTGACAATCCGTGTAAGCGGCTACGCTGTAAACTTCATCAAGCTGACCAAGGAACAGCAGGATGATGTTATCTCCAGAACCTTCCACGCTGCTCTGTAATTCAGTGCTGGATTTCGTTCATTGAAGAAAGTCTGATTGTGCGGGCGTGCTTTCCGGAGTACGCCCGCATTTTTATTGAAAGAGGTATTTCCCGGAGATTTCGGGAAATACTGTTATACGATTCCCATTTTCAAAGGAGGTAATCCATATGGAAGGTTTTGTCCATTCAACGGAAAGCTTCGGCACAGTAGACGGTCCCGGTATTCGCTTTGTTGTCTTTTTGCAGGGATGTCCGCTGCGGTGTCAGTATTGCCACAATCCCGATACCTGGCAGTTCCACATCGGGGAAAAGCGCACCGTGGAATCTTTGCTGGAGGAATATGAGGGACTCAGGGAATTCCTCAAAAGCGGCGGCATAACAGTAACAGGCGGCGAGCCGCTGGTGCAGATGGAATTTGTAACAGAACTGTTCCGTGAAGCGAAAAAAAGAGGCATTCATACGTGTCTCGATTCATCCGGTATTTTGTTCCGCGAGAGCAAGCGGGCGGAATACGATGAACTGATGCAGTATACCGACCTGGTCATGCTGGATATCAAGCACATTGATGAGGAAGCGCATAAGAAGCTGACGGGGCAGTCCAATGTACACATCCTGGAGTTTGCGGAATATCTGTGTGAGATCGGAAAGGATATGTGGGTGCGTCATGTGGTCGTGCCGGACATCACACTGAAAGAGGAATGCCTGCACCGCCTGGGCTACTTCATTGGCGGTCTGACCAATCTCAAGGCGCTGGATGTACTGCCGTATCATACCATGGGCATTGTGAAGTACGAGCAGCTTGGGCTTGACTATCCTCTGAAGGATACAGAGCCTGCAACAAAGGAACAGGCGGTCTGGGCAAAGAATATCATTTTTGAGGGTCTGAAGGACCGTCTTCGTGACGAAAACAAGAAGCAGGAGGCATAAGCCTGAATGCTTCGGGTTTGACAGAAGGGAGGAACACCAATGGAAATTGCAATTCTGATTCTGGTCGTGATCTGCATCGGACTTCTGGTGCTGGTGATCATGCGGCAGTCAAGACTGCTTCAGCAGAGAGCGCAGAATGATTTCAACCAGACTGCTGCACAGCTGCAAAACAGTATGCAGGATGCTATGAGCCGTCTGCGTCAGGAACTGGGGACATCAACCGGACAGTCTGTACAGTCTCTGGGAAGGATGCTCACGGACAATCAGAATCAGTCTTCGAGAATGCAGCAGGACAGCATGCAGCAGATCAGCCAGACCATTACGGTGCAGCTTCAACAGTTTGAAGGACGTCTGCGGACCCTGGAGACTACCAACCAGCAGAAGCTGGAGGATATGCGCAGCACCATGGCGCAGCAGCTGGGACAGATGCAGAGCGACAATGCCCAGAAGCTGGATACCATCCGGACGACTGTAGACGAACGGCTGCAAAAAACGCTGGAGGAGAAAATGACACGTTCCTTCCAGCTGGTGAGTCAGCGTCTGGAGGAGGTCTACAGAGGACTGGGCGAGATGCAGACACTGGCAAGCGGTGTGGGTGATCTGAAGAAGGTGCTTTCCAATGTGAAAACACGAGGCATACTGGGCGAGATCCAGCTGGGTGCAATTCTGGAGGAGATCCTTGCACCCGAGCAGTATGAGAGGGAGATCCCTACCATACCGGGAAGCAAGGAGCATGTGGAATTTGCTGTGAAGCTGCCGTCTGCGGAGGACGGCGGACATATTTACCTGCCCATCGACAGCAAATTCCCGGGCGATACATACGGTGCTTTGCAGGATGCGTATCAGAGCGGTGATAAGGAAGCGGTCCGGGCAGCCCGGAAGCAGCTGGAGATCGTGATCAGGAAATGTGCAAAGGATATCTGTGAGAAGTATATTTCGCCGCCCGATACCACAAACTTCGGTATTCTCTTTCTGCCTTTTGAAGGCCTTTATGCAGAGGTTGTAAATATGGGTATGGTAACGGATCTGCAGCGGCTGTATCATGTGAACATCGCAGGACCTTCTACCATGGCAGCGATGCTCAATTCCCTGCAAATGGGCTTTCAGACGCTCCAGATCCAGAAGCGCAGCAATGAGGTGTGGCAGGTACTGGGTGCAGTCAAGACGGAGTTTGAGAAGTTTGATACGGTTCTGGATTCGGCACGCAAGCGCATCCGTCAGCTGGATGAGGATCTGGACAAGCTTGTGGGAGTGCGTACACGGGGCATCAACCGGAAGCTCCGTGATGTACAGAAGCTGGATTCTGCTTCTGCAAATAAGCTGCTGGGAAATTTTTCTGATGATGAGGAGACTCTATGACATACCGGAAATTATGTTATCATGAGTGCATTGATGACTGGTCAACAGTTTATATGGCGGAGCTTGATTCCGAAAACTATACTGTCCGTGCTGTTGACATCTATTCCGATGGCAGTTATGGCTATTCCGATGAAAAAATTTATGTAAACGGCGGCTCTTTATCGGATGTACCGTTTCCTGCCGTGGATGAATTCTATCACAGCGGTGAATACGATTCAGACATGGCGGATTACTATGACATCACCAAAGAGGATTTTGAAGCTGCATGGGAAGCCGAGATTGCCTTTTGCAGGAATCACAACATAGCGCCCAAAAAATATGCGCAGTAAAAGAACGGAAGTTTTCACGTAAGTTTCACCGAACGCCAATCTTTACTATGGACAAATTCGGAAAAATGTGCTATACTATATACAACAACACATTTTAACGAAAGGAGCCGCCTTTATTATGTTCCATGAGAAATCATGCGGTGCGATCGTGTACCGGAAATTTCACGGGAACACGGAAATTCTGCTGATCAAGCATATCAACAGCGGTCACTGGTCTTTTCCGAAGGGTCATGTAGAGGGGAATGAAACGGAAATTGAAACTGCTCTGCGTGAGATCAAGGAAGAAACATCTCTGGATGTACTCATCGACCCTACGTTCCGTGAAACCGTGTCCTACTTCCCGAAGCGGGACACGCAGAAAACCGTAGTCTATTTTATTGCACGTGCCAAAAACTACGATTTTGCGCCCCAGGCGGAGGAGATCTCTGAAATCCGCTGGGTAGACATTGGCTATGCTGCCAATATTCTCTCCTACGAGAATGATAAAAATATCGTCAGCAAGGCAAGGGCTGCGATCAAAGAAAGCTGAAGAGAAGGGGCTGCTGCATGGTTTGATCTGCAACAGCCCCTTTCCTGTGAAAGGCAATACCGCACCAACACGTCTGACGTGCAGTTTTGATCGGTATCACCTAAAATACATTTGTTAAATACGGAGTCTCTCCCTGTGTGATGTGCATGAGCATGGTCTGTACAGTCGCAAGCTCTGCTTCAAATTCATCGCAATCCGCTTCCAGAAGCGGTATCAGACGGCAGAACGCCTGATCTGCCGAGGTGAGTTTTTCATGAGAGACCAGACACATCAATGCACCCTGTACCTCCTCCCAGCGGTCCTGTGCCGCTGTGCAGAGCATGTGCATCTGTTCCTTGTCACCGGTATCGGCAGCAAGGGAAAGCTGTTCCAGAACCGTCAGTACCTGCCTGCATTGTCTGCGTACCAGAAAAATCGAGCTGATGCTCAGAATGATCAGCAGGGAGAGGATCCCGGCGGCGATCCGTACCCGTGTCATACACCGTCACCGCCTTTCTTATAGTGATCTCTTGCAATGACCGTACAGAGTGTCTGCTTGTCCGACAGGGCAAGAAATACCTGCTTCGGAGAAAGTCCCTGTTTTCCCAGCTGGATATTCAGCCAGCGTTCATCCTTGCCCAGCGCCTGCAATGCCTTTGTGATGACAACGCCATCCGATACTACCACCGACGGCGGATTATCCGACTCCTGATGCATTTCCATGTCCGATTGTGTAACCGTCCGGTAGGCAGCCTTCGGATAGACGGAGATCGTGCCAGTAGTTTCTACGATCGCAAACTGCACCTCTTCCGGGGTGAAGATCTGGTTGCTCCGCAGTGCCATAAGAAGATCATCCACTGTCAGACGCAGATCCCGCATGGTTTTCTGTGCGATCTTTCCGTCACGGATGACAATCTTCGGACTGCCGGAAATGAGTCTGCGCAGCCCCTTGGATTTCAGGGTCAGCCAGGATATGATCACCTCAAAGCACACCAGCACCAGAATGGGCAGGACACCCATCAGCAGCGGTATGGATGGATTCTCCAGAGGGAGCGTTGCAATATTGGATATGAGAATGGTTATGACCAGTTCCGAGGGCTGTAGTTCGCCCAGCTGTCTTTTTCCCATAAGACGTACAGAAAAGACGACCACAATATACAGCAGAATGGAACGGATAAAAACGGTGCTCACAGCATCACCTCTACAAGCAAGGGCAACATCGTACAAGACGGTGCTGCCCGGATTCTGCTTATAGTATGTACGGCTCTCTGCGGATTATTCCTTCTCTTCCGCTGTGTCCGTTTGTTCCGTTTTGCGGAATACAAACAGCTTGCTGATCACATAGTTGATGATCAGAATGATGATCTGGGACGCCAGTGTTACCCAGAACTCGCTCCATTTGAGCCAGCCAATGAACACCATGGTAATGCCCACATCAATGAACCAGGACGCCAGACGTCCTGCATAGAAGTTGATGAATTCTCTCCGGAATTCCGTTTTCGTATTTGCCGTGCTTTTGAAGACATAAGCACGGTTCGTAAAAAATGCGAAGGTCACAGCACAGATCCAGGAAAAGGTGGAGCATGCACCGGAATAGATGGTGTAGAAGTCACCCATTGCTTCTGCGTCGGCAAGGTACAGGGGAACAAGCTTAGTCACCATGGATACCAGCGTGGTCAGTGCGCCGTAGAATAAGTACAGCCAGATCTCCTCATGCTTGAAGTAGATCTCCTGAATCTTCTTCGGCATCAGCTTTACAAACCATAAAATCAGTCGGTTCATTTTCATTTGTCCTTTCTTTTTTGCAGAATCCCCTTGATTTCAAGAGGGAAATATGATACTATTATAGCATTACGATCTGATAAAGTCAACCTTGGAGGGTTCTATGATTATTCTTGTTTTAATACTGATGGTTCTGTCCGCACTGTTTTCCAGTTCCGAAACCGCCTTTGCCTGCGTGAATAAAATCCGTCTCAAGCATCGTGCGGACCAGGGAGACAAGCGTGCGGCACGTGCGCTGCGTGTGGCGGAGCGTTACGAGGATGCCCTGACTGCCATTCTGGTAGGCAATAACATTGCCAATATCGGCTCCTCATCCCTGGCAACTGTACTCTTTACCCAGTGGATCGGAGATGCGGGTGCTGCGGTTTCCACGGTTGTTATGACGCTGCTGGTGCTGACCTTCTGCGAGGTCCTGCCGAAATACTATGCAAAATCCCATGCAGAGAGTCTTGCCCTGACCTTCGCCTCTGCCCTGACCGGTCTGATCGTTCTTTTCACACCCTTTGTCAAGTTCTTCGATCTCCTGTCCCGTCTGTTCAAATCTACTGACGATACCCCGTCCGTGACTGAGGATGAGCTTATGTACATCATTGATGAGATCGAGGAAGAGGGCGTCCTGGAGGAGCAGGAGAGCGACCTTGTCATCTCCGCTTTGCAGTTTGACGAAACCACGGTCAATGAGATCCTCATTCCCCGTGTGAAGATCGTAGGCGTTCCCTGCGATGCAAGCCTTGATAAGATTCGTGACATGTTCCTGACCAGCCACTTCTCCCGCTTTCCTGTCTACGACAAGACTCTTGACAACATCGTGGGCATCATCACCAACAAGGAATTCTTCCGTCTGATCCACGGCATGCATCAGAGTCTTGACGATATCCTTCAGGATGTTATCTACAGTCCGTCTACCAAGCGCATCAGTGAGATCCTTCACGAGATGCAGCACTCCAAGACGCATATGGCAGTAGTCGTTGACCAGTACGGCGGCACCAAGGGTATTGTTACACTGGAGGATATCCTGGAGGAACTGGTAGGAGATATCTATGATGAAAGTGACGAGATCCCGACAGAATTCGTGAAAACTGCGCCTCATACATACACTATAGAGGGTGCATTCAGTATCAGCGATATGCGGGACGGACTGGATGAAGAGGGTATCCCGGCAGAACTGCCTGAGACAGCATCCACATCCGTAGGCGGATGGATCACGGAGCTGCTGGGCTATATCCCGTCGAAGGGTGAGACCGCAGAGTGGGAACGATTCCGCTTTACCGTTCTGGAAGCGGATAATCTCACGGTGGGGAAAGTTCGGCTGGTTGTAGAGCCGCTTCCCGATAAGGATAGCGATGAAGAATGAGCGCACGTTTTCGGTTTAGATAAAATTATTATCGAATAACATTAAACTTTTATCGTTTTATCGCACAATGCAGCGGATTATTCCGCTGCATTTATTGTATAAGATTACAAAATTAACGAATAACGATAAATAATACTTGACTTTCATAAAACTCCGTGCTATACTGTATACATCAGCTGAGAACGCAACCCCCAAAAAATCAAAATCAAAACATTTACGGAGGTAAACATTATGAAAACAGGTACAATCACAAGCAAAGAGGAACTGACTCTGAAAATCAAGAAGTCGAGCAAAATCGCAACGGTTCTGGCGAGAATTACAGGCATTGTCGGTATTGTAGGAATCGTTCTGGCGATGGTTATTATCGGCATTATGCTTGTAGATTACACAGCCTTTACCACATTCTTTCCTGACAACATGGCATTTGATGTTGTAGGAGAGTATGTCATTCAATCAGCAGGCGATTATATTGCCGCCTTTACGGACTCTCTTGTGGAATTCCTGATATACACTGCATGTGCTTTTCTGGCAGCAGGTATATTCAAGCGCATTTCCGAGGACGGTATGCCCTTCAAGACGGAGAACACAAAGAGCCTGAAGGTAATTGGCATCCTGATCATCGCATCCAGCTTTATCCCAACTTTCTTGGCTTCAATTGCAGGCTATGCTTCCGGAGCATATACAGGGGAAAACCTTACTGTTATGGTCAGAGTCAACCTTGATGCCGCAATGATCGGCGCACTGTTCTTTATGATCGCAACAATTTTCAGTTACGGTGCGAAGCTTCAGCAGGAAAACGATGATATGGTGTAAGGAGGTACGAGATGGCGATTATTGTAAGACTGGATCGTGTCATGGCGGACCGGAAAATGAGCCTGAATGAACTGAGTGAAAAGGTCGGCGTAAGCAATGTAAACCTTTCCAAGCTGAAAACCGGCAAGGCGAGTGCGATCCGGTTCTCCACTCTGGAGGCGATCTGCAAGGCGCTGGGTTGTCAGCCGGGAGATATCCTGGAGTTTGAAGCTGGTATATCCGAATTTGTGAAGGAGTAACGTATTACAATTTACAGGTTATCCTGTATCGGCAAGAGTGTAGGGGACGCCCTTGGCGCCGTCCCCTACAAATGGCTATTTTGCGTTGTTTTGTGTAGGGGCGACCATTGGTCGCCCGTCAGGAACCGAATTACTTGAATGGAATCCAATCACATGCAAGCTACAAATTCCCCAACAATTAGAATAGAATCCAAAAAACATAAAAACGGCAGGAAGAATGCTCCTGCCGTTTTGTTGTCTTATCGCCGGTTGAACCGTCCGAACTTAAACAGAAAAATCGCTGCAAACGCCGTTGCTACGATGGACAAAATCGTCGGAAACAGCGTATAGTCCGAGAAGGGAAGATCGGCTGTATTCATGCCATAGAAGCTGTATACCATTGTCGGGATCGCAAGGATAATGGTAACAGTTGTCAGCCGCCACATGACAAAGTTCAGATTATTGGAGATCACTGAGCCGCAGGCATCCACCATACCGGCAAGAATTCCCGAATAGATGCTTGCCATCTCCTGTGCCTGCTTCAGTTCAATGAGTACATCCTCCAGCAGCTCCTGATCCTCTTCGTAAAGCTTGATGACTCTGCCCCGGAGAATTTTGTTCACTGTCACATCGTTGGATTTGAGGGATGTGGTGAAGTAGACCAGGGACTTTTCCAGTTCCATCATCTGAATCAGCTGCTGATTCTTTACCGCACCGTGAAGCTGACGCTCCAGTGCATCGGACGCCTTGTCGATCTGCTTCAGATAAACCAGATAGGTTGATGTAATGTGCATCATGAGCCGCAGTACAAACTGCGTCCGGAAGTGGGTCTGTACATTGCGCAGCCGTCCGTCGATGACATCGTCTACCACCTTGCTGGGCTTCAGGGAAATGGTAAACACATACTGGTCCATAATAATGATACCCAGCGGCATGGTGTAGAATTTCAGGGTTTTGTTCTTTTCGATTTCCGACACGGCTGTATCGACGATGATCAGCGTCTGATTTTCCTCACGCTCCACACGGGATGATTCCTCTTCGTCGAGGGAGGATTTCAGAAAGCCGCTGTCAAGACCGTAGTCCTCGATCAGCATTTTCATTTCCTTTGCAGTGGGGTCTACCACAGAGATCCAGCAGCCAGCCTCCATGGCGTCAAGCTGTCTGAGTTTTCCCTCCACTGTCTTGTAATATTCGATCACGGTTACCACCTTTCCGAAAAGGCAGCAACCGCAAGGACACATTCTGTCCGCTGCCTTTCCTATTGTAGTCGTGCCGGCTGCACAGCAGTCAGCATTCCTGCCGGAATTTTCTGGTTGGCAGGATACGGGTCAGCGTTCATAGTGTACCTCCTGTAACGATCATTTTCAGCGGATATCCGCTTTTCTTATTATAACAAATTTTTTAGTTTGTGGCAAGTGCTGCGAAAAGAAAAGTTTCTGCGCTTTCTGAACGGAAAAAAGGAAGTTTTTTTATTTGCCTGTTTACGAAATGGAAAAAGTATGGTATAATAAAAGCAATTTGACTTACAGGAGTGCTGAGAAATCATTATGACAGATATAAAGGAAAGAAAGCTGAATCCCTATGACCCGTTTGACAATCCGACTGAAAACTGTGCCTACCGCACAGATTATCGTATGATAGAGCCTGCGATCGGGCAGCCGGGCTATGAACTGCCCTTGCTGCCGGAAAAGGCAGAGCGCAAGCGGATCCGTTCCTGCTTCAATACAGTGGGAGCCGGGCTGCTGCTGGGTGCTGTTTTTGTAAATGTAGCATTTTATCTGATTTTCATGGTTCTGGAAATCATCATGGCAGGCGGCGGAGATTTTTCTGCATTGATGGATGTGGAAAACTATATCAATTACAGGTCCTCGATCATGATGGGACTGAACGGACTGCTGTTTCTCATTGCCAATGCAGTTCCGGCAGTTGTGGGATGTCATATAACAGGGATCCGTGTTCGTACGCTGTTCCGTCCTCTGGATGTGAAAAAAAGCTGTATCGTGCGCTATATGACGATCGGCATCTTTATTCAGGCAATAACGGGCATTCTCTACACGCTGCTCAATTCGCTGATGGAAGCAGGCGGCATCCAGGACTATACCCCTGAAATAGATACTTTTTTCAGCGCGAAATCCATCGTGGTATCGGGATTGTATACTTGTCTGATCGCTCCGGTTACAGAGGAACTTTTGTACCGCGGCTTTGTGCTGAAAAACCTGTCCCGTGTCAGCCAGCGGTTCGGCATCATAATCAGTGCGGTGCTGTTTGGTCTTGCGCATGAGAATATTGCCCAGTTTGTGCTGGCAGTTCCGGCAGGCATTTTCATGGCTCGTATCGCCGTGAAGCACAATTCCCTGATTCCGTCGATTCTTGTACATATGGCAGTGAATACGCTTGCATTTATTATGGAATGGGTCTATGCAACACTTCCTATGACAGGTACCGGCATAGCATTGTCCTATGCGCTGGATGCAGTATATTATTTCATAGCAGCAGCCGGTCTGGTGTTCTGGATTTCGGAACTGCGGAAAAACCGTCTTCCGGCGAACACCATCCGTCAGAGTTACCGGGGCGCACGCATTGCTCTGACATCACCCTGTCTGGTTGCGATCTGTGTATTTCATGGGGTGATGGCGCTGCTTGTGATCGTCAGCCAGAATCTGATGGCGTAAGAATTTAAAGGGTGCTATTGACGAATCCGGTCAAAAGTAGTAAAATAGAACTGGAAATAAAATTTGATGGAGGTAATTCCTATGTCCAAGAAATTTATTGTTGAAACATCTGCAAGACACGTACACCTGACCGCAGAACACTTTGCTGTACTGTTCGGTGAAGGCAAGGAACTGACGGTAAAGAAGATGCTCTCCCAGCCGGGACAGTTTGCATCTGAGGAAAGAATCACAGTAGTGGGCCCTAAGAAGGAGATGCCCGGCGTACTGATCCTGGGTCCGTTCCGTCCGGCAACACAGGTTGAGCTTTCCGCTACGGATGCACGTACGATCGGCGTAACCGCACCGATCCGTGAGTCCGGCGATGTTGCAGGCTCCGGCGCATGTAAGCTGGTTGGTCCCTGCGGCGAGGTTGAGATCAGCGAAGGCGTTATCGTTGCCAAGCGTCACATCCATCTGACACCGGAAGATGCTGCGGAAATGGGCGTTCAGGATAAGGATGTTGTATGGGTAAAGGTAGATACAGAGGGCAGAAAGGCGATCCTCGGCGATGTAGTCTGTCGTGTATCTGCAAGCTATGCAACTGCAATGCATATTGATACAGACGAATCCAACGCAATCAGCGCACCCCGTGATCTGATGGGCGAGATCGTAACTGTAGAATAATCTGAGTACATAGGAAAGGGCTGCTCCGGCAGCCCTTTTTCGTTGACACTGATACGTCTTTGTGGTAAAATAAAAGTAGAAAAGAGGGCATTTGCTTCAGCCGCAAGGAAAGAGAAAGGGGGTGGCTGCTCTGCATTGCAAGTTTCGCATCAAGCCGTGGATATTCGGAATTCTCAGCGCACTGGTTATGCTGTTTTTGATACAGCCAAAGGTTTGCGCCAGTGAATCCAGCGAGGAATTTCTTTACAATGAGAATATATATTATCAGATCAATGAGCGTGATGAGATCGTAATTACACGTTCCCGTGCTTCTGTAACAGAGGCATGTATACCAGCAGCCATCGATGGAATGCCGGTTACAGAGATCCAGAACAATGCTTTTACAGGAAGAACACGCCTGACAAAGGTCGTGCTTCCGGATACCGTTACAAAAATCGGAGACTACGCCTTTTTCCAGTGCTCCCGTCTGGATGAGGTCGTGATCCCGGAAACCACCCAGAAGATCGGCTGGGGCATTCTTGCAGAAACACCCTGGCTGGTGAATCAGCCCGAGGGCTGTATTCTTGCCGGAAACCGGATCGTCATCGGATACAACGGCAGCAGTACATCCGTTTCGATTCCGGAGGGAGCCACTGCAATTGCCGGACGTGCCTTTGCAGAATGTGAGTCCATGATGTCGGTCAGTATCCCGGGAAGTGTGCGGGAAATCGGCGGACTTGCCTTTACCGGATGCTCTCAGCTGACAGAATGCACCATTCCCGAGGGCGTTGTATCCATTGGTGAATATGCCTTTAACTGGTGTGTGGCACTGCAAAAGGTAGAAATTGCGGACAGCGTTGCCTCGATCGGCAACCATGCCTTCGTGGGCTGTTCCAGCCTGATATCCGTTGTCCTGCCCAAGGGACTGACACGGATTGAAAATGCCGTGTTCTGCGGCTGTACGAATCTGAAGAAAATTACGATTCCGTCTACTGTGACAGATATCGGAAGCGATGCTTTTTACGGATGCGTTTCCCTGAATGAGATCACGCTCCGGTCTACTGTGCTGTCCATGGGTGATGGTGCGTTTGGTGCCTGTACAGGACTTCAGAGGCTGACAATATTCAATAACACATGCAAAATTTCGGATACAGAGGAGACGATTGCAGAGAATACAGCAATCTGCGGACTGCGTGAATCAACTGCCCAGATATATGCCCGGAATTACGGACGGCAGTTTGAACTTGCCTCACCGCTTCCGGGGGATATGGATGAAAACGGAAAGGCGGAGCTGTGCGATGCCAGTTCGATCCTGATGCTGTACGCCCAGGAGGCAGCCGGCGTCATCAGTTCCCCCGGCGCCTATCAGGCTCTGGCGGGCGATGTCAACGGAGATGGTGTTCTGGATATTGCGGATGCCTCGCTGCTGCTGAAAAAATATGCAGAAAGTGCAGCCGGAAAATAAACAAATGGGAATCATAGAGAATGAGACGTAAGCCAGAAGCAGATCGGAAAAAAGAGAGACGGGGAGTGAACCTATGAAAATTCTAACGAAAGGAATGCGAATACTCGCCTTATGGCTCAGTATCTGTTTTGCGTGGCTGCTGTTTTGCATGCCGCTGTGGGACAGACTGAGTATACAGGCGGATGCTTCATCTGACCTTTGGTCGGACGGAATTCTGAAGTATCAGCAGGCAGGCAGCCGGTCTGCATGGAATGTTGTGGGTATGGAAAATGTGCAGACTTCCGGTGCGGTTGAGATTCCGGAAACGTATCTGGATATGGAAGTTGTCGGAATTGCAGACAGTGCTTTTGAAGGGCAGACCGCACTGACTGCGGTTACTGTACCGGCTACGGTGCAGAGTATTGGCGCAAAGGCATTTTATGGGTGCAGTGCGCTTGCAGAGGTGTATGTGGAAAATACCCTGCAATCTGTGGGCGCAGAGGCTTTTGCAGGAACTGCCTGGCTTGCAGCCCATGAGCAGGATGAACTTGTGGTGCTGGATGAGATCGTGCTGATTTCCGTGAGTGATACAGTCAGCACACTGACATTGCCGGATGCGGTGCGTGTAATTGCGGATGAGGCGTGTATGGAGCATCCTGCCCTGACAGCAGCACATCTGAAAGAATATACCGGCTATATCGGAAAGAAAAGCTTTTATGGATGCACCATGCTGACAGAGGCGATTTTGCCCAATGGTGTTAAAAATGTGGGAGACTACGCCTTTTCCGGAAGCAGTCTTTCCCGGATCGTTGTACCGGCTACCGTTATGGCGGTGGGAAAGGGTGCCTTTCTGGATTGTACGGATTTGGAGCAGGCGGTTCTCTGGGATGGCCTGGTGCGCATCGGTGCCAGTGCTTTTTCCGGATGCGCTATGGTGACGCAGATCATCATTCCGGACAGCGTGACAGAAATCGGAAGCAGTGCCTTCAAGCAGTGCAGCGCGCTGAAAAAGGCCGTTGTGGGGAGCCGTGTAACAGCACTGCCGGACTATCTGTTCCAGGAATGTACTGCCCTCAGCGATCTGACCCTGAATGGTTCTGTGACAAAGATCGGTATTGGTGCATTTAATAAGTGTACATCCCTGACCTGTATGGTATTGCCGGAGACGGTAACCCATATCGGGGCAGAGGCGTTCCAGTCCTGTATGAGCCTGACGGAAATTTCGATTCCGGAAGGGATCCTGGATATCGGAAGCAATGCTTTTTTTGATACGGCATTCCTGAATGGCTTGCAGGCGGAATCACCAGACAGCAGCTTTGTTATCTGTGACGGGCGGATCCTGCTGGATTATCACGGCGAGGAGGAGGTTGCGGCAGTTCCCGAGGGAATAACCCTCATTGCCGGTGCAGCGTTTCTGTCCAACGAAACGGTCAGAGAACTTGTTTTGCCGCAGAGCATGCGGAGTCTGAGTGCCTACGCTTTTGATGACATGCGGACGCTGGAACGGATTCAGATCCCGGATGGTGTCGGGTATATCGGCGCTTATGCCTTCTGGGATTGTATTTCCCTGCAGGAGATCACACTGCCGGCATCGCTGACCCGCATCAGCGAGGGTATGCTGTTCGGATGTGAACGGCTGGCGGAGGTGATAATTCCGGAGGGAATCCAAAGCATTGAATGTGAGGCATTCCGGTATACAGGACTGAACTGTGCCGAACTGCCGGAATCTGTAACCTATGTCGGAAATTATGCATTTTGCGATGGAGGCGTTTTAGGGAAACTGACTGTGCGGAATGCACTTTGCGAATTGGGCGAAAATGCAGTTCCGTCAGGTACGACCATTTATGGTCATGAAGGCTCTTTGGCAGAGGCGTATGCTGCTGCAAACGGAAATCCCTTTGTGTATCTGCAATCACAGGGAACAGAGACGCAAACGACAACCACCAACAGCAGAACGACGACGCAGACATCCATCACAACTACGACCACAACTGTCACAACGGAAACCACCAACAGCAGAACGACGACACAGACATCCATCACAACGACCACCACAACAACAACCACACCAACTACAACAACGACCACCATACGGACATCATTTACAACTGCAACGACTTGTACAGAGACGTCCATTACAACTACGACAACGCCGCCGTCGCAGACGACCGTTACAAGCATGACAACAACGCCCACAGAGACGACTGAGACAACGATTACCACTACAACAACAGAAGCACCGCTGTGGACAACTACGACCACAACGACCACCACAACGACCTATATACCGACTTATACAACCATGACAAGCACGGCAGCGACCGGTGTGCCGTCCGTGGGGGATATAGACGGAGACGGAAAAACCGCAATTTCCGATGCGAGCTGTACACTTGCGCTGTATGCAATGCGGGCGGCAGGAAACCTGGAGCCGGAAAAGGAGAATCTGATTCCCTTTGCAGATGCCAACCAGGATGGCGAGGTGACACTGGCAGACGCCAGCATGATTCTGAAATATTATGCAGAATGTGCGGCAGGAAATACGGATTTGTCCTTTGATGCATGGCGAGTTGCGCAGGAAACGGCATAGAAAGCAGTGTTTTTTTAGGAAAATGTGAAAAATGAGAAAAAACGCTTGACAAAGCGGATTTTGAAGTATATAATAGAGTGGTATGCGGTACAATATTGCATACCATTCTTATTTTTAGAAAAAGGAGGAAGATTCATGCCTACGTTTAATCAGTTGGTACGTAAGGGAAGAAAGATGCAGCAGGACAAGTCTACTGCTCCGGCACTGCAGAAGGGTTACAATTCTAAGAAGAAGGTAACTACGAACCAGAGTTCACCGCAGAAGAGAGGCGTGTGCACAGCTGTTCGTACAGCTACACCGAAGAAGCCGAACTCCGCTATGAGAAAGATTGCCAGAGTAAAGCTGACCAATGGCTTTGAAGTAACATCTTACATTCCGGGTATCGGTCACAACCTGCAGGAACATAGCGTTGTACTCATCAGAGGCGGACGTGTAAAGGACCTGCCTGGTGTACGTTACCACATCATCAGAGGCGCACTGGATGCACAGGGTGTTGCAAACAGAATGCAGGCTCGCTCTAAGTACGGCGCAAAGCGTCCGAAGGCTGGCAAGAAGTAAGAATTACAATTTGCCGAAAACGTAAGAACAGGACAATAACAACCACAGGAAACATGTGGAGATCATATAGATTGCCGTTTGATTTATCATACGGCGCTGCGATCCTCTGCACTGGCTCCTGACGGTCGGCGGGTGAAACCCCGCCTGAACGAGTACCTGTGAATTCATGAATTATGTGAAGGAGGGAAGCGAAAATGCCAAGAAGAGGTAAAATCGCAAAACGTGACGTGCTGGAAGATCCGATTTACAGATCTAAGCTCGTGACTCGTCTGATCAACAATGTAATGATCGACGGTAAGAAGGGTGTCGCTCAGAAAATCGTTTACGGTGCATTTGAGATCGTAGCTGAGAAGACAGGCAACGATGCACTGGAAATGTTTGAGCAGGCAATGGAAAACGTAATGCCGCAGCTGGAAGTTAAGGCTCGCCGTATGGGTGGTGCTACTTACCAGGTTCCGATGGAAGTTAGACCGGAGCGTCGTCAGACACTGGGTCTGCGCTGGATCACCAAGTATTCCAGAGCTCGTAACGAGAAGACCATGAAGGAAAGACTGGCAGGCGAAATTCTGGACGCTCTGAACAACGTCGGCGGCGCTTGCAAGAAGCGTGACGATACACAC
>JAFURN010000085.1 GCA_017480865.1 Ruminococcus sp.
AATGAAAACTGTCTGGACTACTACTGGAAGCTTCTGAAAGGGGTATCACCTGACAAATATGGGAAATCGGTCTATAACCTTATCAATACGCATCGTATGGCAAGGAAAGGTGATCTTTCCGGTATGAAATTTGACGGGATTGATTTCGGCAATGTGCCGCTGAATGATTTGCATTTTGATAATGGCGGGAAGTCGGCACAGTTTATTGATTGTAAGTTCCAGGAGCTGAACTTCATGACGGGGCACACAGAAAATATCACACATGCGGTATTTTCAGGTGATGGCAGATTTGTACTGAGCGTGGACGAGGCAAACACCTTCATCTGGTGGGAAACGGAAAGCGGCTTGCAGCGTGGAAAATGCATGCTTCCGGAGGAAATGCTTGAATCGGATGATGAAATCATGGGCATCGGGTTTTCTGAACAGAATGAAAAAACGCCGGAACCGCTGGGGTTGCTGGCATATACGAAATATGGTGTATGCTTTAGCCGCACTCTTGCGTTATCGGAAGAGGAAACATGGGAAAAACGTTCTCTGCTGACAGCGGATGACTGTGAGGTGATCGTTTATTCTCCCGACTATACCCACGCACTGATTCGAAAAAGGCACACAGATGCGTATCTCGATGAGGTCATTGAAAGGATGGCGGCTGATCCGGAGCATAAACCGGTGGTGCAGGTGTATTGGGTATATGATCTAAGCATTCAAAAGACACTGGCAGAGATTCATAATGCAATTGGAAAAGGAATATGTCTGGGCGGTACATGGGAAATCTTGACCAACTCCTATGAAAAGGCTGCCATTTCATACAACAATCAGTATCTGGCTATGAGTGATCATGAGAATCAGATCAAGATATGGAATATCTCATCCGAGAAACAGCCCGAGGTTACTGTTCAGGGTACGGGTGCAATGATTTCTGCATTTGGGTTGTCTGCTGATGGTGGAATCTGTGTTTTTAGTGATACCAACGATAAGCTGATGGTATGGGATCGCAGAACAAAAGAGAAAGCTTTTCTTAATATATCGTGTTTTGGAGTCCATCATATTTCTGTTTCTGCTAACGGACAATATGCTGTCATTATGGGATTGAATAGGGATGTTTTGTTGGATATGCAGAAAAACCAAGAGGAGTATATGGACTTCTCTTCACTTTCAGTGGATGGATTCGGGGCGTTTTCCGGAGCAGAGCAGTATTGTCTGACTGCCCATTCTACGTTCCTGCATATCCGGAATACAGCGAATTACAAGTCGGTTTGTACGCTTGGAGGAAACAGCGGGCAGTTTGAGATCTGTCTTTCGCCGGATGCAAATATTGCTGCATTCAGTGAAATGAGCGAACAGCAGAATCGACTGTTATTGTGGAACATTCAAACTGAACAAGTACTGCATCTGTTTGGAGATACAAACCAGCCGATTCTTGTGGTGAGTTTTTCACCGGATGCAAAAAAAGTTGTTGTCATAAAAAGAGATGGCACTGCAGATTTATATCATTGCTTTGGGGATGGGAAAAGCTTTTCCAAACAGATCAAAACAGTCATGCTGTGCACGGATTTTTTGTGGGGAACAAATGATGTTTTCTATATCGGAGACGCATACAGTGGGTTAATTTATATCTGGGATACGAGAATTAATGGTTTTTCTGAATTCAATGTCAATCATACCTCGCTCACCTCTGCAGCCATCTCTCCCAATCAATCGTACCTTGCTTATACCACAGAGATGCAGCATATCGAGCTTGTAAACTGCAAGACAAATGAACACCACATTCTCAGACCAGCGACACCCGAAAATCCTTTCGGTCACTACAAAGTTCTCGAAATCACGGATGATGGAAAAGAGATTCTTCTTGTATCCGAGCTGACAAAGGAAGGTGAGTGGTGGACGACGAAGGAAGTGCCGGTATTCCGGCGAAAAGAAACCATCTCCGACGACATCCGCAATTATCTGTTCCCGCCGGAAAACAAATACCCGGCGGAATCCATCAACGGTGAATACCGCATTCCGGCACAGGATGGTGAGCCGGAGAAGGTACTTTACCTCATTCCGAACCTCTACATCAAAGGCTGTCGGTTCGTAAATACCGGTGATTCACATAAAATAGATCCGGATTCCAAAGTCGGGAAGATTTTGTACCAGTACGGGGGCGAGTTAATTACAAAGGGGGAGGACAAAACATGAAGCATTTTATCAGCAGTATATCAGTCAATTCAAAGATGGACAGGGTGCGGTTTCAGAATTGCAGCCGATGTCCGCAGCTTGATCATCCGCAGGAGAGTATGAAGCTGATCAATGGTATCATGGTTCCCATCATGAGTACTACGAAAAGGGACGAAAAAATCCAAATCACTCTGATGATTAATACTTTGGATACGATGAACAGCAAATCACGTTTTTTCAAAGATGAAAACCGCTGTTTTCATGAAGAATGGATCGTAAGTGAATTGACACAAAGAAACTATTATTACTTTATCGCCGAATTGCACAAGCTTAAAAAGAAAATCGGCTTTGAATACGAGCTGACCATTCTTCCTGTTCCGGAAAATGAAAACGCAGAAACCCATTTTGAGCTGTTCCGCACTCTGGTTAGAGAATTACAGCCAAAGCAGACCGATGAACCGGAGGAGCTTTATGCAGATATGACCTTCGGTATGAAGCCGATCTCGATGATTCTGTTTATGGTATTTAACTACCTGTACCGCTTTACCAATAACGCCCTGCCCAAGCTCCTGATCTATGTGTTCAGAAATCACGATACAAAGGAAAAGAGTCTGTTTGAACTTTCCCACCTTTTCCACATGAACGCTATGTTCGAGCATATGACGGGTCTGAATGTGAAGGATCCGCTGGAGTATGTAGAAAGGCTGCTGGGAATGCAGGAGGAGGGGGTGCTTCATGAAACACGACCTGAATCGTGATGCTCTGCTCTATAATGATCCTTCTCTGGGGAGGGTTAGGCGGACGGATTGCCTTCAAAGACTGCACCAGGCTTTTGACAGTCCCGCAAGGGAAATCACAAGAGAATACGGATTGTCTGAAATGCATGAAGCTCTTTTTGAAACGTCATGGAAAAATACAGTTCCATGCTACCGTGGAAAAAAGGATGATGGTGATATTGTGGACTTTTTTCTGACCTTTCTGCAAAACAGATGTATTCTGGAGAAGATCAGGAGGGGAGAACGTATGGAAATGCGGGCAGATTATCTGCAAAGTCAAAAAGAAGTGCAAGCCTGCGGCGTTCTGTTTTCAGCGGTGATGACACTTTGCTCCTTTCCTCTGACAACTGAAGTAAGTGAAGCTGTACGTCAATACTATCCTTGTTTTTTCATGAATGACATCGGTACACTGATGCAGGAGGAAAGGACAAAGCTGTACCGCTGCATCACAGAACACATTCAGGAGAAGCAGATGCAGTACGAACAGGCATTTGATCCGGAATTCCTTGCGTTCTACACTGAACCGCCGGCTCAGACGCTGCCCGAATCCCTCGGCTGTCGGATGAAGCAATGCTGCCGGTTTGAAAATCTGCCGGATGCGTGCAGCACCGAACAACGCTGCGGTTATCCGCTGAAATGGTTTGTGTTCCAGCAGTATGCTGAACAAAAAAAGTTCCAGAAAGACCTCGATCAGATGAAGCGGATGTACCGTGAATTCCTGCTGAGTCCTCGCTGCGAAAATGCAGATGAGCTGCTCCGCAGTATCGGAAGAAAATATGTGATCAATGAAGATCAGGAGGTGACTGAAAATGTCCGTACTTGCAAAGTATGACATTCGTGGAATACAGTCCTATGTGTTCCGTACTAACAAGCTCAGGGAGATCCGTGCCGTGCAGGATCTTCCGGAAAAAATCGTATTTGCGGCATTGAAAAATGCTGCCGGAATTCCTGAAACAACGGATGAATCCGCTGCCATGCAGGAGCTTGCAGGCAAAGGGATTCAGGTTCTTGATAAGGCGGGCGGAAATGCCATTGTTATCTTTCAGAGCAAGGTGCAGTATCAGGAAATCAGCAAGCAAATGGCTTTCTGGATCCTGCAGCGAACCCACAGTCTGCATCCGGTTTATGCCTGTGTGGAGTGTACTGACGATTTTTATGATGATTACAAGAAACTCAACCAGCTCCTCGGCACACGGAAATCCGCAATGCCGGAGGCGTGTCACATGGGAGCATTTCCCATCTGCCGTCAGGATAGAGTGACCGGTTTCCCACTTGCCGGAAAGGATGGATTCGGAGAGTACACCACCAAGGAATCACTCCTGAAAATGGGGTATATGACCAGAACAAGCACCAGCAAACAGGAGAATACCATTGATAACTATGTCCTTGCAAAGGGCGTTGACAGCCACATTGCAGTGATCCATATTGACGGCAATAACATGGGAAATCGCATCAACAGCGTCATTTCCAGTGCATCCTATGACAATGCAACAGAGGTGTTCAGAAGCATCCGTGTGCGTGATCGTTTTGCAGAAGTTTGTCAGGAAATGCAGGAATATGTCAGGGAATATCAGAGCAGCAATCCGGAGGGGAGGCAGTATCTGATCCATGCGGTAATTCAGGCAGGCGATGACATTACCTATCTGACCCGTGCGGATATCGCATTTTCCTTTACCAAGGAATTCTTAAAGCGTATTTCCGAAAAATTCATGCTTGCCGGCACACAGGAGGATAGATACCGCATCAGTGCCTGTGCCGGAATTGCTTACTGCCATAGCCATTTCCCGTTCTCAGATGCTTATGTACTGGCAGAAAAATGCTGTGCGAATGCCAAGAAGCGTGCCAAGGAGAACAAGCATCCGACCAGCGGATATATCGGAAACTGGGTGGATTTTGAAATCTGCGGACATATCCGTGATGTGGACATTGTGCAGAGCCGCAAGCGGTATGGTGTTGTGGACGGAACGATGCTGCATATGCGTCCATACTGTGTGGCACATCCCCAGTATACGGATCCCGAACATGATTTTGAAGTCTTTGAAGAACATCTGCGGAGTTTGACAAAGGAAAAACCGATTGTGAACAGAAGCCGTGCCAAAGCACTGCGGCAGGCGTATATGGACGGCAGAAACGCTGTCACAGTCTGGCAGAAAGCAGCAATTTCCCGTGGGTATGACAAGATTCCAGAGAAACTTTACCGGAACGGCTGTGCAGTGCTGTATGATGCGGTGGAAATGATGGATCTGTACACGGACATGAATAAAGGAGGGGAAGAAAAGTGAGCTATTTTACGATCACACTTTGCAGTGACCTGTGTGCCTCCAACGGCGAAAGCTATGGCAGCACTATTGATACGGACATTGCCTATGATGATTTCGGCATTCCCGTGATCCGTGGCAAAAGTCTGAAGGGCTGTCTGCGTGAAGCGGCGGAGGAGCTGGCAGATCTGGGACTGCTGGACGAAAGTGAGCTGGATGCACTTTTCGGAAAGAAGGGTGCTGCCGCCTCCGGTCTGCTGACGATTCAGGATGCCCATCCGGTGAATTATCCGGAACTGATTCGAGATATCCATGAGCACGGGTATTCCCGTGAAAGGATCCTTGGATGCTACACCCAGACACGGGGACAGACGAAGCTGAATGAAACCGGAACCGCAGAAAAGGGAACACTCCGCACCATCCGTGTGCTGAAAAGGGGACTGACATTTCTGTGTGAATATACAATTGCCGGTGAGGAGGATCACAGTGCAGCACTGCAAAACTGTCTGAAGCTTCTCCGGCATATCGGCATGAACCGCACACGGGGGCTTGGTGAGATCCGCTGTCAAATACCGGACGCAGCAGAGAATGAAGGACGTTCCGATGTAGCGGAGGCTGTGGAATATACGGACAGTGAATACTTCTCATATACATTTACACTGCTCTCACCCCTGATTCCCTGTAAGGAAAACGAAAAACTGGATCATATTCCGGCAGCGGCGATGATGGGACTTTGCTTTGAACAGCTCGGACGTGATTTCATGCTTCCGGCACTGGATGAGGGGCTGACTTTTACCAACGCCTTTATCAGCGACGGAAACACAGCGTTTTATCCGAATCCGGCATTCCTCGCCAAGCAAAAAGAGGCTGCATATGCAAAAGATGCAGTCAGTGCGGAATCCATGCCCGTGTATATTTTTGAAACCGAGGAATGCAGAAAAGCCGATCCTCCGGCACTGCCAGTGAAAAATATGCATATTGCCGCAGATACTGGATTTACAAAGCCCCGTTCACTTTCCATTATGCATGAGATTAATTACCATCACCAGCAGGGTGAGGTGGGACAGATCTCTGAATTCTATCAGCTTTCCTCTCTTGCAGCAGGGCAGACCTTTATGGGGAGGATCTACGGCAAACCGGAGCAGCTTGCAGCAATCCATCAGAAGCTGAATGCACTGCAAACAGTGAATCTTGGTTATTATCGTTCCAGCGGTTACGGCAGATGCAGTCTGCATGTACAGAAAAAGGAAATGCCGGTTGTTTCTGAAACGACCGACTGTATTGCAGTCTGGCTGCATTCTCCGGCGGTACTGTTGGATGAAGTGGGAATGCCCTGTGCAAAGCCGGATGCTTTTGTCAGATACCTGGACTCCATTTTGCCGGAGCATGTGCAGGTGAAGACTGTTAAGCAGAAGCACCTGCGTTATACCCAGATCGGCGGCTATAATGTGACATGGGGGATGCATAAACAGGTATTTCAGGCATATGCCGGCGGTACGGTTTTTGTGCTGGAGCTGACTGGTGAAGCGGATGTACAGGCTCTGCAGGGAAGAATGCTTGGTGAGCGTACTGCGGAGGGCTATGGAGAGATGGAGGTATTTGCATACCATCATCTGACATCTGCTTCCAAGGACGGTGTGTCTCTGACAAAAGCAGATCCTGCTGTACCGGAACTGCGTTATCCCGAACTGGACAACACCGAATTGAAATGGGAGCTGCCCAGCAGCATCATTTGTAAAAGAATGACGGTGGAAGCCGCAGAAGGAAAGGGAATGGAGCACTGTGACGACTGCATGAAAAAGTATCCCATCAATCCCACACAGGTGGGCAGACTGACGCTCATGGTCAAGGAGAGTAAGGATTACGAGGAGCTTTGCAGGGCAGTGGATTCCATCTGTGATGATACACGCAAGGAAAGTGCAAAGTACTGGACAAAAGTTACCGGTGAAGAGCAGAAATACTACAAAGAATATCTGCTCGCCCTGCTGATGCAGGCAAAATTCAAGTTAAGGGGGAAGAAAAATGCAGACGAAACGAAATAAAGTCGTGAAAAGAATGTTTTACCGCATTCCGGTAGAGCTTGCTTCTCCGATGAGTGTATCATCGGGTACGAATGCAGCAACGGATCATGATGTGCTGGTAACAGAGCATGGGCTGCCTTTTATCACAGGTTCGTCCATTGCCGGTGCATTCCGTGAATATCTGCATGGGAATTGTCCTGACTTGGAAAAACCCCTGTTCGGATTCATCGTACCTCCTGCGACGAAGAATCAGAATCAGGAAGAAACGCAGAAAGGTGCAATGAGCCGTTTGTTTGTTTCGGACATTGTATTTGAGAATGCGGTCATCTCTGTTCGTGACGGCGTGGCATTGACGGAAGATAAGACTGCTGATGATACCGGAAAATTTAACTATCAGATTGCAGAAGCCGGTGCATCCGGTATACTGTGTATGGAGATCGTGATCTATGAGAATGATGACCTGAAGCAGGAACAGGTCGAAAACGCTGTTCAGCTTCTGCTCTCCGCAATGCAGGCAGGCGTGATCCGGTTTGGTTTCAAAAAGAATCGTGGTATGGGAAGAATGCAGGTGACAAAGGACTTCGGATACCGTTTCTTTGATTTTTCGAAAGGAATTGAGGAAGCAAGAGACTATCTTAAATTTCTGGAGAACGAAAGCTACAAGGCAAAGACGTTTGTACCATGCGTTCTTCCAAGCGATGACTGCATTACAATGAAGATACCGCTTACACTGACTGGCGGCATCAGTATCCGCACCTATTCTGCAAAGCCCAATGATCCGGATTATTCCCACCTGACGAGCCGCAGTGTGAAGGGTGGAACAGTTCCGGTGATCCCCGGTTCGAGCTGGAACGGTGCGATCCGTGCAAGGGCAATTGATCTGCTGAAGCATGAGCTGGATTGTAAGAAATTGGTTGCTGAACTGGAAGCTGCATGGGGAAAACAGGAAGGCAATACCTATACCGCTTCCCAAATACTTTTTGCAGAAAGTGAGATGGAGAAAGCACATATGCTGCGGATGACACGAAACAAGATCCATCGTTTTGATGCATCCACTGTCAATTCTGCACTCTATACAGAACGTGCCTGCGTTGAGGGCAATACCGAATTGGAGATCCGCATTCGCAAATCAAAGGATAACGCATGGATCGCAGGTCTGCTTTGGCTTGCTGTGCAGGATCTCTGTCATGGACTGCTGGCAGTGGGCGGTCTGACCTCTGTCGGACGAGGCATTTTCTCCGGAGAATTTGCATTGCCCGATGAAGAATACCTGAAGGCATTGCAGCGGAAAATCGAGGAGGTGAAAGCACATGAAGCGAACCAAAATGCATAATGCATGTAAAACCGGATATGTTTTTGCAGTGTACCGTACACATGTGGAATTCGGCGTGTGGAACGGGGACTATCCATGGCAGAAACACAATGAGGACGAACTGCTGGAGCTGCATATTTTCGATAAAGACTCAGAATACCGTGCCCAGCGTTCCGCCATTGCGGAAAACGGCTGGATCGAAACAGTGCTTCAGGGTGACCTGACGGAGCATTTGATTGACAGCAGAATGCTTCTGTACGGAGAGGAGCTTGCGGCTTCCGATGAGCTTTCGTATACTGTGATGGAAAACGGCAGAGCACAGACGTTCTATCTGCCGGAAATCACAGAAGAGAAATTCCGGAAAGGCATTTATCTCCTTGTACGCAATTATTATGCCTATGATGAAAATGACCTGCTGTATCTTGCAGGCTACCGTATACTCGGTGTAGAGATGGGAGGGGAAAAGCATGAGGGATAGTGAATTGAAAACCTTTCTGAATACTTATAATTTTGTGCCTTTTGTCAAGGAACCGGTGCGAGGCGGAGCTGCAGAAAAGCGGTCAGGGCTGACCGGTGTGATCCGCTGTGCACTGACACCACGGACGGATCTTTTCATTCCGAATACCAGTAATGAAACCTGTGCGTTCAGTAAGGAGGCACACGGCAAGGTCGTGCGTGAATTCTTCTCTTATGATGATCTGGAGGAGAAAAATGACTATGACCTCAGCACACATCCTGCACCGCAAAAACCTGTCCTCCCCGGCAGTGAACTGCGAGGCATGATCCGCAGCATGTACGAGGCATTTACGGACTCCTGTCTGTCCGCACTGGATATTGAGCGTCCGCTGTCCTCACGTTCTTCGGATGTGAAAAAGGCTGGCGTGCTGAAATATGAGAAGAATGGCGGCTGGAAGCTGTACAGTGCGAGAGTTTACAGAATGGACTACAGGGGTCCTAAGGATGATGAAGAAGAGTACGATGGTGATTATGGTGAGTTTAATTACTATACCTTTGAGGCAGTTGGTTGCTTTGAAAGTATGGAAAATCAACAGAAAGTGCTTGTGTGCGGCGAAAAGACATATACTGCCAATCAAGGTGTGTGGTTTTCATATTGTGAAGATGACTGCTATACCAAACAAGGTAAAAAAATCACAATCTACTATGTAAACGGGATTTCAGATAAGAAAACAAATGACTGTAATCAATATGGTTACCTTTGTATCGGCGAGGAATTTGGCAATGATGAAACCAAGAAAGATGATCAGAAATCAGAAAAAAAGAACAAAAACAAGGTAGAGAAGCATAACGAATTCATCTTTTTACCCTCAAAGAATCCGATAGAGAGTATAGAGGATTCATCTCAAAAGAAACCAAAAAAGCTTACCAGCGATATGATCTCCGACGCTGTCCTCCGCTTTCACCAGTCCCTGAACGACTTCTACCGCAACCCCAAGGTCAACCGTGACCAGAAAGCCCTGTACATCGGGCGGGATATTCCGGTTTCTCCTCAAGACGGCTCCGTATTCACTGTATGGTACTCCGCAAACGGCGGAAAGCTCTATCTTTCGCCCGCATGTCTGGGCAGGGATGTGTATTACCACACGCTCCATGATTTTGCCGGAGAGCATAGACCTTGTTCACAGCGATCCAACCTCTGTGAAGCCTGTGCACTGTTCGGTTTTGTCGGAAAGGAGGGGGCAGCACTCGGTTCACGCCTCCGCATCGCTGATGCGGTCTTTGCCGGGGAACAGCCACCGGTTTACCGTGAGCCTGTGACGCTGAAGGAGCTTTCTTCCCCGAAGCTGACCAGTATGGAAATGTACACAAAAGTAAAGGGGAAGGCGAATCATACTCCATATTGGAACTATGACTTTTACAAATTGAAAATCTATGATTCCAAGAAGAAAAAAGAGGTATGGTCCTATCAGGAATTGCAGAAAACAGATATTTCCCTCAACGGCAGAAAATTCTACTACCACCACCCCCAGTGCAGCGGAACGAAGCATTATGCACTTGATCCGAAGCTGATCGATGCAAAGAAATCCGAGCGTGTTGTGACGGTTCGTCCGCTTGCCGGAGAAGAAAGCAACCGATTCACATTTGATGTGTATTTTGAGCATATCACGGAAAACGAGCTGCAAAAGCTCCTGATGGTGCTTTCCCTGTTCGGCAATGACAGCAGCCACCTCTATAAGCTCGGCATGGGCAAGCCGCTGGGATTGGGCAGTGTGAAAATTTGTGTGGAAACTGTGCTCCTCCGCACGATCGACCTGACTCGTGAGAAACCCTATCAGTTTGCGGAAACGAAGGATTATCAGGCGTTCTATCAGGGCACGATGAATACAGAGATGTACGAAAAACTGTTCGGTACGGCACAAGCTGTACTCGATCAGCTCTCTGATATGACCGACTTTGACTACGCCGCCAGACTGAAAGAAGCCGGAAAGATCACGGATGACGATTATGTCCATTACCCGACCACCACAAACCCCAATGATGAGGGCTTCAAGTGGTTCAGCAATAACCGCACAATGGGCGGCAACAGTGGCTATGAACAGAAACTTGGCACGGACGGAATACTTTGTCAGAACGAAAAAAATAAGAGGTGATATTCTACTTGAAACAGTATACAGAAGCTTATACCCATTCCGGAAAATTTCATGCAGATGACGTGTTTTCCACAGCGTTGATCCGTTTGTGGAATCCTGACATCACTGTGCATCGGGTGCATGAGGTTCCGGCTGACCTGAACCCCGAAACCGCCCTTGTCTATGACATCGGCGGCGGTGAGTTTGACCATCACCAGCAGGGTGCACCCATTCGGGAGGACGGCAGACGCTATGCCGCATTCGGTCTGCTCTGGAGAGCATTCGCTCCGGAGCTGGGGCTTTCCGAAGCCTCCTGCCGATCGCTGGACAAGTCTTTTGTCGCTGACCTTGACGAAGCCGACAACGGCGGCAGACAGGAAACGCTCTCCGCTGCCATTGCCGCATTCAATCCGCCGTGGAACAGTGAGATCTCCATCGAAGATGCTTTCTGGCAGGCGGTGGAGCTGGCACAGTCCATTCTCACAAGGCTGATCGCTCGGGAAAAGGCAAAGCAGGACGCACAGGAAGAAGTCAGAGCTGCACTTTCCGGAATGCAGGACCGCATTGTCATCCTCGAACGCTTCGCACCGTGGGAGGATGTCCTCATCGACAGTGATGCCGCATTCGTCATTTACCCCTCCGCACGCAGGGCGGGCAATTTCAACATACAGGGCGTACCGCCGGAGAGGGGGAGCATGGCGGTGAAGATCCCCATGCCCCTTGCATGGCGAACCTGTGCAGAGTCGGAGCTTGCCGGAGTCAGCGGCATTGCAGGGCTGACGTTCTGCCATAAATCCGGCTTTCTTGCCGTCGGTGAGGGAAAAGAAACCGCCCTCACGATCGCAAGGGCGGCTCTCAGGCTTGCAGAAACGGGGGCGGAGTGATGCAGTTTCATCTGAAAATTGCAAACAACGGCGTTTTCTCCATCCCCCTGAATTATAATTATCAGGTGCAGAGTGCCATTTATACCATGCTGCGGCAGGATGAAGCCTACGCCGCAGCACTGCACAACGTCGGCTACGGCGAGAACAACGCCTATCGTATCTTCACGTTCGGGGCATTGCAGGGCAATTACGGCATCCATAACAAGCAGCTCCATTTTGACGGTGAGATCGGTCTGGAGATCCGCAGTGCATCCAAGGCGTTCGCCAAGGTGCTGAAGGAATCCGTCCTGCAAAGGGGAACGATCCGCCTGTTCAACCAGACCTTTGACATCTCCTCAATGCAGATCACCGATCAGTATGTGGACAGGGAGGAGATCACCATTCTCACCGATTCCCCCGTGATCGCCAAGACCACGGAGGAGAACGGAAAAACCATCTACTACACACCGCAGGACGAGCAGTTTGAACCGCTGATGCAGTACAATTTCCAGAGCAAGTACCGAGCATTCTACGGGGAGGACTGTGCAGGGGAGCTGCACGTCACACCCATCGGCAGGCACAGAAAGGTGGTCACACGCTACAAGCAGATCTGGATCACCGATTACTACGGCAAATTCCGGCTGCAAGGCACACCGCAGGCACTGACCTTCCTGTACGACACAGGACTCGGTGCGAAAAGCTCACAGGGCTTCGGCATGTTCGACATCATCGACGACTAATACAGCATACAGAAAACCGCATTAATCCGGTCAGACGGGTGAATGCGTTTTCTTTTTTGTGCAGGGATAAAGACCAAATTGGTTAGGTGCAATAACTGGTAGAGTCCGGATATTTCCGTGTTTCTGACATTGTAGGTATCAAGACCCCAATTGGTAAGGTGCAAGGGTGCAGGTTTTTTTTGCTAATTATGGCACTCACTTCGATAGAGTATCAAGACCCCAATTGGTAAGGTGCAAGCTGTATTGCACATATCACCGTCTTACCGTAGCAGAAATGTAACAAGACCCCAATTGGTAAGG
>JAFURN010000086.1 GCA_017480865.1 Ruminococcus sp.
ATCTGAGCCAGGATGATCTTCTTCTCGTTCTCCAGAACGTCAGCCGGTACATCTTCTCTCTTCAGGTACGGCGGATTCATAGCAGCAACCTGCAGTGCGCAGTCCTTAGCAGCTGTCAGAACGCCCTCTGTAGCAGCCTCTGCTTCAGCCTGAACCATAACGCCGATCTTGCCGCCGCCGTGGATATACGGTACCAGGATACCTTCCAGACGAACGAAACGACGGATCTGCAGATTCTCACGAATCTTCAGGAACAGTTCCTGCAGTGCTTCATCAACAGTCATTGTGCCGCCTGCGATCACAGTGGACTTCAGAGCCTCAACGTCTGCCGGATTCTTTTCGATGATTGTATCAGCTACAGTGTTTACGAAAGCCTTGAATTCGTCAGTATTTGCAACAAAGTCAGTCTCGGAGTTTACTTCTACAACTGCACCGATGGTGTTGTCAGCATTACCTTAGCAACTACCATACCCTCAGCTGCAACTCTGTCAGCCTTCTTCGCCTGGCTTGCCAGACCCTTTTCACGCAGCAGTTCAATCGCCTTATCAATATCGCCGTCAGTCTCCATCAGAGCCTTCTTGCAGTCCATCATGCCAACGCCTGTCATCTTGCGCAGCTCATTTACGTCTTTCGCAGTAATTGCCATTTTAATTTCCTCCTAAAATTTATTATTCAAGAAAACCCGAATATGAGTTACACATATTCGGGTTTAAAGTCTTATTCAGCAGCAGCTTCCTCAGCTGCTTCTTCAACAGCTGCTTCTTCAGCAACTGCGTCAGAACCCTGTCTGCCTTCGATGATTGCATCAGCCATTACGCCTGCAATCAGACGTACTGCACGGATTGCGTCATCGTTACCCGGAATTACATAATCGATTTCATCCGGATCACAGTTGGTGTCTACGATCGCAACGATCGGAATGTTCAGCTTCTTTGCTTCTGCAACAGCGATTCTTTCCTTACGCGGGTCAACAATAAACAGAGCACCCGGCAGCTTCTTCATGTCCTTGATACCGCCCAGGAACTTCTCCAGCTTTTCGATTTCCAGCTGCAGCTTGCTTACTTCCTTCTTCGGCAGCAGATTGAATGTGCCGTCGTTCTTCATTTCGTGGAGCTGTTCCAGTCTCTTGATTCTTCTCTGGATGGTTGTGAAGTTGGTCATCATACCGCCCAGCCAACGTGCGTTTACATAGTAAGCGCCTGCACGGATTGCTTCTTCCTTGATGGAGTCGCCAGCCTGCTTCTTTGTACCTACGAACAGTACAGAGTCACCGTTTGCAGCAACGTCGCGGATGAACATGTAAGCTTCATCCAGCTTCTTTACTGTCTTCTGCAGGTCGATGATGTAGATGCCGTTTCTTTCTGTGAAGATGTACTGTGCCATCTTCGGGTTCCATCTTCTGGTCTGGTGACCAAAGTGTACGCCAGCTTCAAGGAGCTGCTTCATTGATACTACGCCCATTGTGTAGTCCTCCTAAAATATTGGTTTTTTGCCCTCCGCCCGATTTGACTCATGCGCAACCTACGTTTGTAAGCACCAGCACACAAAAACCGAACGTGCGAATTGCCTAATTATTATACCACACTTTCCCTTTCTTTGCAAGAGATACACACGGCACCGTTTATACGAAATTCGCCAACAAACACGCCTATAGTTTATTTATATTGAACAAATCTGGTGACTTTTCCAGCGAAACAAGGATCACATCCTTACCGATCAGCCGTATCTGCTCATAGGTTATGACACTTTTCTCTCGTGCGCCGAACATCCCGAAATACCGTGGCTTTCCGTATAAAATCAGGCCTGTGACCGCTGCTGTACGTGTGTCCAGACGAATATCATCCGCATATCCCAGATTCTCTCCGTTGCAGATATTGATGATGTCCTTATCCTTTAAATCTGTCAAGCTGCATATCATGCGCATCGCCCTCCACATAAAGCTTATGCCAGAGAAATTGATTTTATTGATATATCAAAATCTATCTATTCTGCTTCTCAATAATAATTGGCATTTCACCATCATCAATTTCAAAAATATTTCCGACTCTTCTTATATACGAACTGCCTATATCTGAATGCAGATACGGAATAATGCTATCATTATAATTACAAATTGTATTTATATCAAAGATATGATGATTATCAGAGTTATTCATGTACACATCATCTTCGTTACCTGCCATAAATCTCCATCCGCTATCCGGATTATCATCATCAGGCATTTCTCTATACATATATCCAACCTTATAGCCTTCTTTAGTTATTTTATCTGATACAATGCAGCCGTTGCCATTAGGTTCATTCCAATCGATCAGTCTCTCAACTTCAATCTTAATAAAGTCATCTTTCCTATCATTGAATGACATCATAACATCACCTCACAAATATAAAGTCACTTTTGACATAAAACATCAAAAGTGACTTTAATAAGCTATAATTACTTCTTCGCCATAGCATCCTTAACAGTTGCAGCGATATTGTCAGCACACAGACCGAATTCCTTCAGCAGTTCGACTGCCGGACCAGAATGTCCGTACTCATCGTTGACACCAATCTTTACAACCGGAACCGGCTGATTCTCTGTGACAGCATCTGCAACAGCAGAGCCCAGACCGCCGATCACACTATGTTCTTCTACCGTTACGATCAGACCGGTTTCCGCAGCAGCCTTGCAGATCAGCTCCGTATCCAGCGGCTTGATGGTGTGGATGTTGATAACTCTTGCATCAATGCCCTCAGCCTCCAGCAGCTTTGCTGCCTCCAGAGATTCGGAAACCATCAGACCTGTTGCAACAATCGTCACATCCTTGCCGTCTCTCAGGGTAATGCCCTTGCCCAACTCAAACTTGTAGGTCTCTGCATCATTGAAAACGGGAGCCGCCAGTCTGCCGAAGCGCAGATAAACCGGACCCTCAAAGTTGATAGCAGCTTCTACAGCAGCCTTTGCTTCCACATCATCTGCCGGATTGATGATTGTCATACCCGGAATGGTGCGCATCAGGGCGATATCCTCGTTGCACTGGTGTGTTGCGCCGTCCTCACCAACAGAAATACCTGCGTGCGTTGCACCGATCTTTACATTCAGGTGGGGATAGCCGATGGAGTTGCGCACGATTTCAAATGCACGTCCAGCTGCAAACATTGCAAATGTGCTTGCAAAAGGAATCTTACCTGCGGTTGTGAGACCAGCAGCAACGCCCATCATATTTGCTTCTGCGATACCGCAGTCAAAGAAACGCTCAGGACAAGCCTTCTTGAAAACACCTGTCTTGGTTGCAGCAGCAAGGTCTGCGTCCAGAACTACGAGATTCGGATACTTTTCAGCCAGTGCAGCCAGTGCCTCACCGTAGCTTTCTCTGGTTGCCTTTTTGATTACATCTGCCATAGTTTAACCCTCCAGTTCGCTCAGCTGTGCATTCAGTTCTGCCATAGCCTGTTCGTATTCAGTCTGGTTCGGAGCCTTGCCGTGCCAGCCTACCTGATTCTCCATAAAGGAAACACCCTTGCCCTTTACACTCTTCTGAATGATTGCAACAGGCTTGCCTACGATGGTTTCCGCCTCATCGAAAGCAGCTTCGATGGAATCGAAGTCATGTGCATCCATAGTGATGACATGCCAGCCGAATGCTGCAAACTTGTCAGTGATCGGCTCCGGTGAACACACCTCGGTGATCGGACCATCGATCTGGAGACCGTTGTTGTCAACGATCGCTACCAGGTTGTCCAGCTTGTAGTGCGCTGCGAACATAGCAGCTTCCCAGACCTGACCCTCTTCGATCTCACCGTCTCCCAGAATGGAATATACCTTGTAGCTTGCATTGTCCATCTTGCCTGCCAATGCCATACCGCATGCAGTGGAAATACCCTGTCCCAGAGAACCGCTGGACATATCTACGCCCGGAATGTGAATGCAGGGATGACCCTGAAGCAGCGCACCGATGTGACGCAGAGATTTCAGTTCCTCATACGGGAAAAATCCGCGCTGAGCCAGTACGGAATACAGACCCGGAGCACAATGACCCTTGGAAAGAACCAGTCTGTCACGGTCAGCCATATCCGGCTGAGACGGGTCAACATGCATTTTTGCAAAGTACAGATAGGTCAGCAGATCGCTGATGGACATGGAGCCGCCCGGATGACCGGACTTTGCACAGAATGTGCCCTCAATCACGCCCATGCGTACCTTGCAGGCGGTTGCCTGCAATTGTTTTTTTGTTGTTACATCCATTATAATACCCTCCATTTTTATATTTTGGAATAGAGCACTGATATTAATTCTGCAACAGCACCTCCATCACTGGTTGCTGTTAAGACATAGTCAGCAGCATCCTTGACGCAGGTCTGTGCATTGGCGGGAGCTGCACCGAAATCGGCACTCCGAATCATCTCCAGATCATTATAATAATCACCGGCTGCTACAATTGTCATATCATTGAAATTCCAGATTCTGCGGCAGACATCCAGTGCGCTGCCCTTGGAGATCCCCTCAGGAAGCATCTCATAATAGATTGCTTCGGAACGAATAAAGGACACCCCTTCAAAATGCTGCGCATCTGCATAAACGATGAGTTCTTCCAGTTCCTCGGGACCGAATGCAAAGAGTACCTTCAGCCATTCTCCCTTGGGAACCTCATCCAGCGTACAATATACAGGCGGAACAGAGCAGTATTTCGCATGCTCCTCCTCATAGGAATTCAGTTTTATGATATACGTACCGTCCGGACGCAGGATTTCTGCACCCACCTGAGGAAATCGTTCTAAAATTGTTTTTGTATAATCGTATGCATTCTCAGGAAGCGACGCTGTATAAAGTATCTTGTCTCCAACCGGATCATAGATACACGCACCGTTGTACAGGATAACAGGCTGATCAATAGAAAGCTGCTTCATATACTGCATTGCAGATTGCAGCGTACGTCCTGTAGCGAAAGCAAATTTCCCGCCGTCCCTGCGGAAGCGTTCGATTGCTTCACAGTCCTTCTGAGAAAGAACCTTGTCAGAGGGCAGCAGCGTTCCATCCAGGTCGCTCATGAGAAAAATACGATTGATTGCTTCAAACATCGGCTTCTCCTTTCAGCAGCTGCCAAGCTTTCGCAGGATTTCCTGAAAATAATCGGGCAAGGGACTGGTGAACTCCATATATTCCTGCCGAATGGGATGCACAAATCCGATTTTACCGGCATGAAGACACTGTCCCTCAATACCCTTGTAGCTGCTCCCGTATACGTCATCCCCTAAAATCGGATGTCCTATATGGGAAAGATGTACGCGGATCTGATGCGTTCTTCCCGTTTCCAGACGCAGCTTCAGATGAGAATAGCCTGCAAATTCTTCCAGGACCTCATAATGCGTTGTAGCAGGCTTGCTATTCCGCATTGTGACACACATTTTCTTACGATCAACAGGATGACGTCCGATGGGAGCATGGATCGTGCCGGCATGCTCACGGAGATGTCCCCTGCATACTGCCTGATACTCTCTTGTAAAGGTATGTGCCTGAATCTGTTCGGACAAGCCCAGATGTGCAGCGTCATTTTTAGCTATCATAAGCAGTCCGCTGGTCAGCTTATCAATACGATGAACAATTCCCGGACGGATGACGCCATTGATTCCGGAAAGCCTGTCACCGCAATGATACAAAAGTGCATGTACCAGCGTTCCGGTGTAATTTCCCGGTGCCGGATGCACCACCATTCCCTTCGGTTTATTGACAACCAGCAGATCCTCATCCTCATAGACAATATCCAGAGGAATATTTTCTGGTGTCAGTTCCAGCGGTACGGCATCGGGCAGCTCCACGATCACTGTACTGCCGCCAGTGACTTTATCACTCTTCGAAGCCGGCATGCCATTCACAAGAATCTTCTGCTCCTTCATCCGGGTCTGGATGACTGAACGTGTCAGCCCCAGGCTTTCCTGTTCGGACAGCCATTTATCCAGC
>JAFURN010000087.1 GCA_017480865.1 Ruminococcus sp.
AGAGGCTGCTACAGAGGGCGTTCTGACAGCTGCTAAGGACTGCGCACTGCAGGTTGCTGCTATGAATCCGCCGTACCTGAAGAGAGAAGATGTACCGGCTGACGTTCTGGAGAACGAGAAGAAGATCATCCTGGCTCAGATGGCTGAGGACCCGAAGATGGCAAACAAGCCGGAACAGGTTAAGGAAAAGATCGCTGAAGGTAAGGTTGGCAAGTATTATTCTGAAAACTGCCTGCTGGAGCAGACTTTTGTTAAGGATAGTTCTATGAACGTTCAGCAGTATGTTGACAGCATTGCTAAGGGCGCTAAGATTGTAGAGTTCGTACGTTTTGAACGCGGCGAGGGTATCGAAAAGAGAGTTGACAATTTCGCTGACGAAATTGCAAGCATGATCAAGTAATCAATTATAATCGGGCTGTTGCAAATAAAAATGCAGCAGCCCTTGTTTTTTCACAAAAAAAGACTTTACATTTGCTGAAAAATAGTGTAAAATAGAAGAAGCAGTGCGGCGTATGCAGAGCGTCCGCCGTCTGGACGAGTGAATCCAAAAGGAAAGGACGAACAGAATCATGGAACTGAAATACAAACGTGTCTTATTAAAGCTGAGCGGCGAGGCACTGGCTGGTGATAAGACGACCGGTCTTGATTTTGAGGTTATCAACAACATCTGCGCAAGCATCAAGAAGTGCGTAGAGGCAGGTGCAGAAATCGGTATCGTAGTCGGAGGCGGCAATTTCTGGCGCGGACGTTCATCCGGCAATATGGACCGTACCCGTGCCGATCACATCGGTATGCTGGCGACAACCATGAATGCACTGGCAGTGGCAGATTCCCTGGAATCCATGGGAGTAGAGGTTCGTGTGCAGACTGCAATCTCCATGCAGGCAATTGCGGAGCCGTACATCCGCAGCCGTGCAATGCGTCATATGGATAAGGGCCGTGTTGTGATTTTCGGATGCGGTACAGGCAGCCCGTATTTCTCTACCGATACCGCTGCAACCCTTCGCGCACTGGAAATCGATGCAGATATTCTGCTGAAGGCGACTCTGGTAGACGGTGTATATGATAAGGATCCCCATAAGTATTCCGATGCTGTCCGCTATGAGACCATCACATTCAGCGATGTTCTGAGCAGTGCGCTTTCTGTTATGGACAGCACAGCTGCATCCATGTGCCGTGACAATATGATGCCTATGCTGGTATTCGATCTGAGCCGTCCGGATAATATTTATGATGCGATCCTGGGCGAGGCAGTCGGTACTGTCGTTGCTGAAAACGAATAATTTGTGTACGTTTATCCAAAACTACTTATAATAATCTGAGAGGAAATAAGATCATGAAAACTGTTATGAAAGACACAGAAGCAAAAATGCAGAAGACAATCGACCGCCTGGACAAGGATCTGGCTGCGATCCGTGCAGGCAGAGCAAATCCCGCTGTTCTGGATAAGGTAACTGTTGATTACTACGGTGCGCCGACACCCATTCAGCAGATGGCTGCAATTTCCGTTTCCGAGGCTCGTATCCTGGTAATTCAGCCGTGGGATATGTCCTCCCTGAAGTCCATCGAAAAGGCAATTCTGGCATCCGATATCGGCATTACTCCTACCAATGACGGCAAGGTTCTGCGTCTGGCATTCCCACAGCTGACAGAGGATCGCCGTAAGGAACTGTGCAAGTCTATCAAGAAGTACGGCGAGGAAGCAAAGGTTGCTGTGCGTAACGTGCGCCGTGATGCAATGGACAAACTCAAGACAATGAAGAAGAATTCTGAACTGACTGAAGACGATGTAAAGAACGGCGAAAAGGATATCCAGAAGCTGACTGACCGTTTCTGTGATGAAGCAGACAAGTCTGTAGCTGCAAAGGAAAAGGAAATCATGAGCATCTAAGGGAGGCGTAAACAATGGCTTTTCCCTTTTTGAAGAAGAATGCAGCGCAGGCGGAAAACAGCTTGCCCGAGGTTCTTCCGAAGCATGTTGCCTTTATCATGGACGGTAACGGACGTTGGGCAAAGAAGCGTGGTATGCCCCGCAAATTCGGACATCGTGAGGGCGCCAAGACCTTCCACGATATTACACGTTATTGCCGTTCCATCGGAATTCAGAACGCATCCTTTTATGTGTTTTCTACAGAAAACTGGAAGCGTCCTGAGGAGGAGATTGATGCCATCATGAACCTCCTATGGGAATATCTGAATGACTGCGATGAGTATCTGGAACAGGAAGTCCGCATGATTTTTATCGGAGACAAGTCCCGTCTGCCGGAGCGGATCCGGAACCGTATGCTGGAACTGGAGGAGGACTCCAAAAAGTATGACAAGATGAATCTGATCCTTGCAATTAACTATGGCGGTCGGGATGAGATTGCTTATGCGACACGTCAGCTTGCGGAAAAGGCTGCCAAGGGTGAACTGCGTCCTGAAGAAATTACAGAGGAGACCATCAGCAAGCATCTTTATACCCGTGAAATTCCGGATGTGGATCTGATGATTCGTCCCAGCGGCGAACTCCGTCTTTCCAATTTTCTCATCTGGCAGTGTGCCTATGCAGAATACTATTTCACGGATGTTCTGTGGCCGGATTTTGCGCGCAGTGAACTG
>JAFURN010000088.1 GCA_017480865.1 Ruminococcus sp.
ATGGGCTTTGCCCCTGGACCCCAGCAGCATTTTCGAGAAATTGCTGCACCAAAAAGCTTTTATACCTTCTTAGGTTAATGACATTGAGTTTTCTGCACTGCACTCACGACGTAATGTCTTCCACCAGCGCACGCAGCTCCTGCTCCGTCTCTACAATAATCCCCTGCTCCACGATCTCACGATCATAATCCGATAAAAGCGTCAGAGGCATGTCCAGCTCCTGATACGGTACCTCACTGTCCCCGCGGAATAACCCCAGATGCCCATCCCATGCACGCAGGACATAATTTACCTGCGTCTGCGTGGTCGTGGTCATCTGCTCTGCCTCCGTCTCAGGATGCACTGCTGCATTCGCCATAGAACCCGCTACGATCACCACAGAAATCACAAGCGCAGTCAGAAGCATCAGCCAGATGCGTGTTTTTGTCATTTCAGATTCCTCCTTTTTCAAATAAGTAACATAAACAGTATGAGCCCTTTGGCAAAGTTTATACATAATGTATATTTTTATAGGAAATTTTTCGGAATCGCTTAACATACGGATTTTTTTGTGGTATAATAGAACTGTATATACTGACGACAATCGGTGCCGTGCTCCTGCCAGTGCAGAGCATTCACCTCATGGAAGGATACAGAAGCATATGGAAAAGAATCAGCCGAATTCCAACCCGAATTCAAATACCCCTCAATCTCCTAAAAAACCAACCGGAAGCAGCACAGGCCGCAGACCGCCTGCCGGTCCGCCGCCGAAACGTCCGCGCAGCAGTTCACCTGCTCCGGGAAATCCGTCCGGTCAGAAGCCCCGTTCCACCAGACCGAACAACGGCGCACCCAAGCCGGGCGAAAAGCGTCCTGCATCGCAGAAGTCTGCGGGCATTCCCGTTTCACGCAGTACACCGCCCAGAGAACAGCCCCTGCCGAAGAAGCCGGATCCGTCCACCAATCACGGTCCGCTCCAGAGCAGCTACCATAAGGAAACGGACGAAGAGATCCGCAGCAAGCCGCCTACCGGTACCCCGGAATATCCCTACTACAAGGGAAGTCTTGCAACTGCAAGAATCCGTATTCATCCCGGTCTGCGCCGTACATTTTCCATCCTGCTGACAACGATCATGTCCCTGTTCCTGATCTGTATCATCACAGGTACGATCGTTGTAACAGCATTGACGGTTTATGTCATGGACTTCCGTGACGAGGTTTCCGCTGTTACCATTGAAGAACTGGAACTGCAATATAATACGTATGTGTATGCAAATGACGCAGAGGGAAATGAGATCTGTCTGTATGAGGTCAATAATGACTCTGAACGTGTGCCGGTGGAGATCAAGGATATTCCTCAGCATGTCCGTGACGCATTTGTATATGCAGAGGACGGCCGCTTCTATACACACGATGGTGTGGACTATAAGCGTACCTTCTATTCCTTCGTCAATATGTTTGTGCATATTTACGATACCAACATCGGCGGTTCTACTATCACACAGCAGCTGGTCAAGAATATCACCGGTGACAATGTACAGTCTCCTTCCCGTAAGATCCGTGAAATTTTCCGTGCAATGGAACTGGAACAGAATTATTCCAAGGATGAAATTCTGGAAAGCTATCTGAACTATATCGGATTCGGCGGCGCAACGAACGGTGTACAGGGTGCATCTCTGAAATACTTCGGCAAAAGCGTGTCGGAACTGAGTGTTGCGGAAGCTGCCTGCCTTGCTGCGATCCCGAAAAGTCCGGAAACCATTAACCCCTTTGCAGGCTATGAGGATGAGGAAACCGGCGAATGGATCAATATTGGTAAGGAAAACAATCGTGTCCGTCAGATCTATGTTCTGGAACAGATGTACGAAAACGGTGCGATCACCTATGACGAATTCCAGGCAGCAATGAGCGAACCGCTTATTTTCACAGACTCCGAGGAATATCAGGCGGCGCATCCTGACGAAGAGGAAAATGCACACCTGGAAAGCTCCGTTACCAGCTGGATCGTAGATACTGCGATCTATGAGGTTGCTGCATACCTGGAAGAAATGTATAATATCTCTACACTTGAGGCTGTGGCTCGTATCAATGACGGCGGATACCGCATCTACACAACTGTTGATATGGATATGCAGAACTATGTGGAGGAGAAATACAAGGACCTTGACAACCTGATGCTGTCCACATCCGTTGCCCATTACGGTGATCCCAACGGAGACGGTCAGTATACAGTTGATGAGATCGAATACCCGCAGTCTGCATTTATTGCCATGAACTATGACGGAAGCATCCGTGCGATCGTAGGCAGTGTGGGCGAAAAGACCATCGACCTAGGCTGGAACTATGCCACCATGGAACCCCGTCAGCCCGGTTCTACCATCAAGCCCCTGACCACATACGGTCTGGCTCTGGAAAATGACAAGATCCACTGGGGTACAATGATCGAGGACTCCCCCCTGACTCAGGTAGGCGGTCAGGACTGGCCCATCAACTATGGTCTTGACAGTTCCAGCGGCAACTACTCCATGAAGGATGTTCCGGCATATCAGGCACTGGCACAGTCCCTGAATACCGTTTCCGCAAAAATCTGCTACAATTTATCGCCCCAGTCTGTCTTTAACTTTGCTACAGAAAAGATGGGACTGGAACTGTCTGCAAACTCACCGGACGGTCTGACCGACAATGCCATTTCTCCTCTGTCTGTCGGTGCGCTGACCTATGGCGTAACGCTGGAAAATCTGGTTGCAGGCTATATCCCCTACGGCAACGGCGGCACCTACTACAATCCCCACATTGTCAGCAAGGTCGTACAGGGTACAGATACTACCATCTATGAGGATGACGGCAGTCCCCGCAGAGTTGTCAGCGAGGAAACCGCTTATGTTATGAATAAGATGCTCCAGAATGTTGTATCGGATGGTACAGGCTCCGCAGCACAGCTTGGAAACAAGCACGTTGCCGGAAAAACCGGTACTGCTGAGGACTGGGTAGACCTGTCCTTCGTCGGTCTGACTGAGGACTTTGTCAGCGGCGTATGGATCGGCTACACCGGAAGATACTCCCTGCCCAGTTCCCTGAAATCTGCACAGGTATGGTACAACATCATCGGAGAATATGCAAACTCCATCGATTCCGGAGCCTCCTATCCGGCATGTGACAGTGTCATTACCGGAAACATCTGCCAGCGTACCGGTAAGATCGCCGGAACAAACTGTCCCACAGCAGGAACCGGCTACTGGAAATCCTCCAATGCACCGGTCTGCGAAGGCTGCTGGAAGTATACCACAACGACAACCAAGAAAACAACAGAATCCGCAGCAGCTTCTGCTACGACCTATACAGAAACCGTTGCGCCGCCTGCGGACAGCAGCACAGGCGGTGAAGTCTCCGGCGGAGGAGATGCTTCCGCAGGCGGCGAGAGCAGCGAAACTCCGGCTGCATAATCAAGCGAAACGAGGTGTTCCCCATGACACAGACATTTCTTATGTGCTGTCCCTGTCACTTCGGACTGGAACGCACACTTCACTTTGAACTTTCCAAAATCGGGGCAACCGATATCACTGTTCAGGACGGCCGTATCCTCTTCCGGGGGGATTACGCCGTACTGGCAAAGGCAAATCTCTGCCTTTCTACAGCAGAGCGTGTTCTGATCCAGCTGGGCGAATTTCCTGCCTACACCTTTGAGGAACTGTTTCAGGGGGTAAAAAAGCTCCCCCTGGAAAACTGGATCGGCAAGGACGATGCATTCCCGGTAAAGGGACATGCACTGGACTCCAAGCTGCACAGCGTACCGGACTGTCAGTCCATCATCAAGAAGGCTGCGGTAGAACGGCTCAAGCTCCACTACCGCACCAGCTGGTTCTCAGAAACCGGCAGCATCCATCAGATTCAGTTTTCTTTGCGGAAGAACATATGTGCGGTCTATCTGGACACATCGGGCACAGGTCTTCACAAGAGAGGCTACCGCAGAAATTCCAACGCTGCTCCGATCAAGGAAACCCTTGCAGCAGGCATCATTGACCTTGCACGGGTGCGCTCAGACAGCGTACTGATCGATCCCTTCTGCGGAAGCGGCACATTCCTCATTGAAGCGGCATTCAAGGCAATGCACATTGCGCCTGGTCTTAATCGTCATTTTGCCGCAGAACGCTGGGGCTGCATTCCGGAACAGGTCTGGAGAGATGCACGTGCAGAAGCGATCGCCTCCATCCGGAGAGATGCGGCTTTTGAGGCATACGGCTATGACAAGGATCCGGCGGCAATTGCACTGACCGAGGAAAACGCACGCAAGGCAGGCGTAAAGCCCCGTATCCACCTGGAACAGAGAGATGTGGCAGACTTTGTACCGGTAGAAAACAGCATTACTGTATGCAATCCGCCCTATGGCGAGCGTATGCTGGACATACAGGCAGCTGAGTCCCTGTACCGCATTATGGGATGTGTATTCCCGGCGGACAAGGCACATCCTTGCTATGTGATCTCACCGGACAGCGAGTTTGAAACCTTCTTTGACAAGAAGGCATCCAAGCGCAGAAAGCTTTACAACGGCATGATCCAGTGCCAGCTTTACATGTATTTCTAATACTAATTCTCATACATTACCATATGCCGCAGGCGGCGTATAGGAATCGTATAAAGAAACCGGGCAGCTTCGGCTGCCCGATTCTACATTATAAAGGAGAATATCTATGACAGATTACAAGGTTCTTTTATTCGATCTGGACGGTACATTGACAGATTCTGAAGAAGGCATTCTGAACTGTGCACGTCATGCGCTGATAACGGGGAATGCACCGATTCCGAAATATGAGGCATTGAAGGCATTTATCGGGCCGCCGCTGCTTGTTTCCTTTCAGGAAATATGCGGTATGACCTATGAGGACGCAGAAACGGCAGTGGTACGATACCGGGAGCGGTACAGCAGAATCGGCTTGTTTGAGAATCGTGTATATGAGGGAATACCGCAGCTGCTTCATGATCTGAAGCAGGCTGGCTATCGTCTGGGCGTGGCGACATCGAAGCCGGAGGTATACACATTGCAGATTCTGGAGCATTTCGGGATTCTGGATGTATTTGAAACGGTTGCAGGGTGTTCTCTGGAAAAAGAAGGAGAAACAAAAGCGGACATGATACGTCTGGCAATGGAGCGTATGGGGCTGACGGCGGCAGACAAGCCTTATGTGCTGATGATCGGTGACCGGAAGCATGATATTCTGGGGGCGCAGGAGTGCGGCATTGCCTGTGCCGGTGTAGAATACGGCTTTGCACCGGAGGGTGAGCTCCGGCAGTACGGGGCAAGTCCCATTGCCGCAGATGTAGCAGAACTGCGAACGATTTTGTTATAAGAGTGCAAAGGTATAAAAGTTTTCGGTCAAGCCATTCTCAAAAGGCTTGACCGAAAACTTTTCTTTCTGTGTGCGAACTCATGCTGCAAATTCCGTCGAACACTGCGATAATTTTTTTACCCGCTTCCCACCTTTTGACAACATTCTCATATTTCCTGCCGTACAATATCATTATATCACTACTACCCCTGAGGAGGCGACCCTTCATGCCCGTTACCCTGGAAACCCAGAACTCCCAACTCATCGCCCTGCTGAGCGGTGAACTCGACCACCATAGCATCCGTACCATCCGTGAGGATATCGATACCGCTGTCTCCGAACAGCAGCCCTCCACCCTGATCCTCGACTTTCATAATGTCACTTTCATGGACAGCTCCGGTATCGGACTCATCCTCGGCAGATGCAAAATCATGGGCGGTATCGGCGGTACCACTACCGTCCGGAATCCACCCCCGCATATCAAACGGATCCTGCGCCTGTCCGGTATTGAACGACTCGCCAGAATCGAAATGAAACCCATCGAAACGGAGGAATCCCAGTGAAAACATTAAACGCGATCCGATTTATATTCCCTGGTATCTCCCTCAATGAGCATACTGCACGTGCCGTCGTCTCTGCTTTTCTCGTTCAGACCGACCCCACCGTTGAGGAACTTGCCGATATCCGTACTGCTGTATCCGAAGCAGTCACAAATGCTGTCGTCCACGGCTACCGCCATAATGACGGAGATGTGGAACTGTGTATCAAGCTTCTTGCGGACCGTGAAATTTACATACGCATCAAGGATAAGGGCTGCGGTATCTCCGATATCGAAAAAGCAATGGAGCCGCTTTACACGACCGCCCCGCATGAGGAACGCTCCGGACTGGGCTTTGCTGTTATGCAGAGCTTTATGGATTCCGTCCGGGTGCGCAGTAAGCCCGGTGAAGGCACGACTGTCACTATGCGCAAAAAACTCAGGAGCATCCCATGCAGGAGCAATTAAAAGAAAATAAACCCCGTGCCGAGGAGCATCTGGGACTGGTGCATCACTGTGCAGGCCGCTTCCGGGGACGGGGTATTGAATATGAGGAACTGTATTCTACCGGCTGTATCGGGCTTCTGAAGGCTGTACAAGGCTTTGATGTATCCCGTGGGGTGCAGTTTTCCACCTATGCAGTACCTGTCATTTTAGGGGAACTGAAACGGCTGTTTCGGGACGGCGGTGCCATTAAGGTCAGCCGCCGCTTACGGGAAAGTGCCATGCGTCTGCGGAGAATGCAGGAGGCGTATCTCAAAATGCACGGGCAGGAGCCTACCCTTTCGGAGCTGAGTCAGATGGCAGGTATCAGTGAAGCCGATGCCGCACAGGCGCTATGTGTGACACAAGCACCGCTTTCACTCACTTGCTCTGACGATGCGGATTCTGCCGAGTTTGACATTCCGGTTGAGGCGCCGGACAAGGCGATCGGCGACTCCATTGCACTGAGACAGACCATGGCGCAGCTCCCTGAGGCGGACAGAAGGCTTCTGGAACTGCGGTATTTCAGAGGCTGCACCCAGACAAAAACAGCGGAGATCCTTGGAACGACCCAGGTGCAGGTATCACGAAGGGAAAAGAAAATACTCACACAGATGAGAACTTCTCTTCTGGAATAGCAAATCGTAAGGGTTCTATTTGAAGTGATGGGGTGAATTGTAGTTTATCGCACGAACTGCCGAAGGCAGAAAGGCGGTCAAGCTGGCTCCAGCTTGCGCGGTCCAGCTGCGTAAGCTGGTCGCTCTCCGCAGAGAGCGAAACACCCGGCTTTTAAATTACGTGATTTTGGGTCGAACAAACAAACCAAATTCCGCATTGTAAAAGAGGTGCGATCTCAAGCAAGCACATCCAGGATATCTTGTTGTAGTATGAAGAAAAGATCATATGCGGAATTTGAAACATAGCAGGAGAGAA
>JAFURN010000089.1 GCA_017480865.1 Ruminococcus sp.
CAGGCAAGGAGCAGCAGACAGATCAAAACAAAATACTGCATGATAATTCTCCTTGCGATTTTTACAAAAGTTTATATCCGTAACCACGGACTGTCTGGATAAAGTCTGTGCAGCCAGCTGCTTCCAGCTTCTGACGCAGTGTCTTGATGTGGGCATCCACAGTCCTTGTTTCGCCTTCATACTGGAATCCCCATACCTTTTCCAGCAGACGATCTCTTGAAATGGCGCTGCCCCGATGCTTTGCCAGGTAGGACAGCAGTTCGAATTCTTTAAAGGTCAGTATTGCTTCACGCTCGCCGCAGAATACACATCGCCGTTCCATATCAATGGTCAGAGTTTCAATGCGCAGGATAGAAGAAGGAGCGGCAGTACTGCCTGCAGTACGGCGCAGAACCGCTTTGATTCGTGAGAGCAGTTCCATGATGCCGAAGGGCTTGGTCATATAATCATCTGCACCGTTTTCCAATCCATTCACCTTGTCGATCTCACTGGATTTTGCTGTCAGCATAATAACAGGCACATCTTTATAAATGGGATGCGCTTTCAGCTTTTTCAGAATTGCGATTCCGTCTTCTCCAGGCAGCATAATATCCAGAAGTATCATGCTGGGCATTCCTTTTTCCAGTGCCTGAAATAATTCGCTGCCGCATGTGAAGCCCGTGACCCCGTATCCGCCGGAGGTCAGCGCACAGGCGATCAATTCACGAATGCCGCAGTCATCCTCCACGCAGTAGATATGTGTCATGTTCCCTCAGATCCTTTCTTCGTAAATCATATGTTTCGCATTTATAATCATAACACAATTTTAACGCCAGGTCAAGACAGGGTGCTGTCCTTGTTTTCGAATAACATATTTGAGCAGATAATTGACAATGCAAGGGGAATGTGCTATAATAAATAGGAAACCAAGGGAGCAAGGAGGCTTCTGCTCCGGCGTTTGAAACTGCTTCTGCCGGACAGGGGCTTTTTTTGTTTCTGTTGAACCTGAAAGGAGAAATCACTATGTCAAATAAAGAAATTCCTTACAAGATTTATCTGGAAGAGCACGAAATGCCCAAGCAGTGGTATAACGTTCGTGCAGATATGAAAAAGAAGCCTGCACCGCTTCTGAACCCCAAGACAATGCAGCCGATCACTGCTGAGGAACTGGAGGCAGTATTCTGCAAGGAACTTGTCAAGCAGGAACTGGATGAAACCAATGCCTATATTGACATTCCTGAAGAAATTCTCAGCTTTTATAAGATGTATCGTCCTGCACCGCTGGTACGTGCATATTGTCTGGAAAAGAAGCTGGGTACACCGGCAAAGATTTACTACAAGTTTGAGGGCAACAACACCAGCGGCAGTCATAAGCTGAATTCTGCCATTGCCCAGGCGTACTACGCAAAGCAGCAGGGACTGAAGGGTGTTACCACAGAAACCGGTGCTGGTCAGTGGGGTACAGCTCTTTCCATGGCGTGTGCTTACCTGGACCTTGACTGTCAGGTTTATATGGTAAAGGTTTCCTACGAGCAGAAGCCTTTCCGCCGTGAGGTAATGCGTACCTATGGCGCCTCTGTTACACCGTCTCCTTCTGAAACAACAGAGGTGGGCAGAAAGATCCGCGCTGAATTCCCGGGAACAAACGGCAGCCTCGGCTGTGCGATCTCAGAAGCTGTAGAAGCTGCAACCACACAGGAGGGTTACCGCTATGTGCTTGGTTCTGTCCTGTCTCAGGTACTGCTTCATCAGTCCATTATCGGTCTGGAAGCAAAAGCAGCTATGGAGAAGTATGACATCAAGCCGGATATCATCATCGGATGTGCCGGCGGCGGCTCCAATCTGGGCGGTCTGATTTCTCCGTTTATGGGTGAAAAGCTTCGCGGCGAGGCAGATTATCGTTTTATTGCGGTTGAGCCGGCATCCTGTCCCAGCCTGACAAGAGGTGTTTACGCATACGATTACTGTGATACAGGCAAGGTCTGCCCGCTCCAGAAGATGTATACACTGGGCAGTGGCTTTATGCCGTCTTCCAGCCATGCAGGCGGTCTGCGTTATCATGGTATGAGTTCCACATTGTCTGAACTGTACGATCAGGGACTGATGGAAGCAGTTTCTGTTGAGCAGACCTCCGTATTTGCAGCTGCACAGGAATTTGCCCGTGTAGAGGGTATTCTTCCGGCTCCTGAAAGCAGTCATGCCATCAAGGTTGCTATGGATGAGGCACTCCGCTGCAAGGAAACCGGCGAAGAAAAGACCATTCTCTTCGGTCTGACCGGTACAGGATATTTTGATATGTATGCATATCAGCGATTTAATGACGGCAAGATGGGCGACTATATTCCCACCGATGCAGAAATTGCAGCTGCTACTGAAAAGCTGCCGAAGATTGAAAAAGCATAAATGAAAAGGGACTTTTTCGGTCCCTTTTTTGCAGATATTGGTTGATTTTTCGGAGGCACTGTGCTATAATGAAAAATGAAAAAATCAGTGATTGCAGAAATGTGAGGTAAAGAAATTATGATATGGAAACGTTTTCTGGCATCAGGCATTGCAGGATGTCTCCTGTGCAGTGCCGTATTGATGCCTGTTTATGCAGTATCTCCGAATGCTGCGATTTTGTCAGAACATTTTGCAGATCCGTCTGACTATGGCGAGCAGGTGTATACGGAGAAGCCGCTGGTTCCCATTTACGGTGCAGTGGATGAAGAGGCGGAATCCAACGAAAGTACAGAAGCAGATACCGAAGGAGAAGGCAGCGGGGAAACAGAACCGAAGCCGCTTCCTGAAAATGAAGCGATGTGGAATGATACGGTCCGCATTATGATCGACCCGGGTCATGCAGGCTATTACAACCCCTCTCCCGTATATGGTTCTTATTATGAGAGTATCATGAACTGGAAGCTTTCCAATTACCTGAAAACGGAACTGGAAGCACTGGGCGCAGAGGCTGACATTACCAAGACTTCTCTTGAGGATGACCCTGATCTGATTCCGCGCGGACAGATGTCTGATGGATATGACTTTTTCATTTCCATGCACAGCAATGCGGCATCCTATTCTTCCATTGATGCGCCTCTGGCACTTTGCTATCAGGATGTTGCATGGACGGATATTGACGATATCAGCCGGGATATCGGCATAAAGATGGCGCAGCTGGTTGCAGATATCATGGAAACCAGTCAGGACGGTGAGATCTATCAGAAGCTTTCTGCAGAGGACCGCGATGAAAACGGCGTCTGGGATGATGAATGGTACGGTGTTCTTTGCGGTGCACGTTCTGTCGGTACTCCCGGCATCCTGCTGGAGCATTCCTATCATACCAATTACAGAGCAACTGTATGGCTGAGCAATGACAGCAATCTTCAGAGGATGGCGAAGGAAGAAGCCGCTTTTATCTTTGAATATTTTACAAATCTGAAAGCAGAATATCGGGCTGCTGCAACCACAACAGAGGCGGTTACCACAACAACCGTACCGGAAACCAGTGAAACCACCACGACAACAACCGTGACAACCGTACGAATCGACCCGATCGCCCGGGAAGACTGGACTCCGGGTGATGTGGATGGTGACGGCTTTGTTACACTTTCCGATGCATTGTTTGCACTTGTATACTACGCAGAACTTTCTGCGGGTGTGGATGCGAAGTTTATTCAGCAGACGGAGGATGAAATTGCGGAACAGCTTGTATTCTCCGCTGCTGACATTGTTGCAGATGCGCAGATCAATCTGGATGATGCATCTGAGATTCTGAACATATATGCAAATCATGCAGCCGGTATAGAATCGGAAGATGCTCAATCTGAGTAAAATACATACAGGAGGGTCCTATGCAGATTCAGGAAATTCTCATGCAGCTTGAACAAGGCTGCTTTGACCATACATTCAAAATGCTGTACGGCTCTGCACCGGAGGTGCTGCATACACAGAGAAACCGTTATTCCAATGCAATACTGGCGTTTCAGAAGCTTTATCCGGAAAGAACAGAGGTAAAAATCTTTTCAGCACCGGGACGAACAGAAATCGGCGGCAACCATACAGATCATCAGCATGGCTGTGTGCTTGCAGCAGCAGTCAATCTGGATGTCATTGCAGTGGTCAGCTTTCATGATGAGCAGGTGATTCGTGTAAAGTCCGAGGGTTATCCTGCTGATACGGTAGAGCTCACCGACCTGAGTGTGCAGGCGGGCGAAGCCGGAAGTGCATCCATGATTCGCGGCATTGCAGCAAAATTCACGGAGATGGGTGCGAAAATCGGCGGTTTTGATGCCTACACGACATCTGATGTTTTAAGCGGAAGCGGTATCTCCTCCTCAGCGGCATTTGAAACGCTCATCGGAACGATCATTGACAAGTATTACAACGGCAGTAAAGCAGGCGCAGTGGAGATCGCTAAAATCGGGCAGTATGCAGAGAATGTGTACTTCGGTAAGAAGAGCGGACTGATGGACCAGATGGTTTCATCCGTGGGTGGTTTTGTTTTCATTGATTTCTGTGATACCGAGCAGCCGCTCATTGAACGGTATACCTTTAATTTTGAGGATGCAGGCTATTGTTTGTGCATAACAGATACAAAGGGCAGTCATGCAGACCTGACGGATGACTATGTTGCAGTTCCCAAGGAGATGAAGGATGTTGCCGCATATTTCGGTGCGGAATATCTTCGCACTGTTGATGAGGAAGCATTTTACGCCGCCATTCCGCAGCTGCGCAGTACCTGCAATGATCGTGCGATTCTGCGCGCAGCCCATTTCTTTGCGGAAAACCGGCGCGCAGGCGAGGAGGCAAAGGCACTGTCTGACGGTGATATGGATGCCTTTCTTTCACTGGTACGTCAGTCGGGTGATTCCTCCGCAAATCTGCTTCAGAATCTGTATTCCTGCCGTAAGCCTACCGAACAGGCGATTCCTATGGGGATCCTGGTAAGCAAATGCGTTCTGGGAGACAGAGGTGCAGTCCGTGTGCACGGCGGCGGCTTTGCAGGAACGATTCAGGCGTTTGTTCCCCTTGACCTTGCTGATCGTTACCGCAGTGCAATGGATGATCTGTTTGGTGCAGGCAGCTGTCATAAAATGCGCATTCGTCCCGCAGGCGGACTTGAAATTACACAGTAAACAACAGGAGGAGACTTTATGAGCATTCTGGTTTTAGGCGGAGCCGGCTATATCGGCTCGCATACAGCACTGGAACTTGTACGTACAGGATATGATGTGGTGATTGCGGATAATCTGGTGACAGGATACCGCAGTGCAGTTCCGGAGGGAACACGCTTTTACGAAGGCGATCTGCGGGATTTCGATTTTCTTGACAAGCTGTTTCAGACAGAGAAGATCGATGCTGTCATCCATTTTGCAGCCTTTTCTCTGGTAGGAGAAAGCGTGACCAATCCGCTGAAGTATTATGAAAATAACCTTTGCGGCACAAAGGTCCTGCTGGATGTCATGGTGAAGAACGGCATTGATAAGATCGTATTTTCCTCCACAGCGGCAACCTACGGCGAGCCGGAGAACATTCCGATTCTGGAGAGCGACAGAACCTGTCCGACGAATCCCTACGGTGAGACAAAGCTTGCCATGGAAAAAATGTTCCACTGGACAGCAAAGGCACATGGTCTGCGTTTTGTATCCCTGCGTTATTTCAATGCATGCGGTGCGGATGAAAGCGGCACGATCGGGGAAGCACACAATCCGGAAAGCCACCTGATCCCGCTGATCTTACAGGTACCGAACGGCAAGCGGGAATCCGTTTCCATTTACGGTACGGATTATGATACGCCCGATGGCACCTGTATCCGTGACTATATCCATGTAACAGACCTTGCCCAGGCGCATATTCTTGCAGTGAAATATCTCATGGAAGGCGGAGAAAGCGATATCTTCAATCTTGGAAACGGCGTTGGATATTCAGTACGCGAGGTAATTGAGACTGCCCGCAGCGTGACCGGTCATCCGATTCCTGCAACCGAAACGCCCAGACGTGCCGGCGACCCGGCAAGACTGGTAGCGTCCAGTGAAAAGGCAAAGAAGATTCTGGGCTGGAATCCCTGTCATGCAGAACTGGAGGAAATTATTGCAAGTGCATGGAACTGGCATAAGAATCATCCGAACGGATATGAAAAATAACCGGCAGGATATCAGATCATTCAAGGCTGCTGTACCGGACAGGACGGTGCAGCAGCCTTTTCAGGGAAAGGAGATGTTTGACCATGGCAAATGAGAGGACGATTCGTCCGATGGAGGCGAAAGACAAATCTGAGGTAATGCAGATGATGCGCATTTTTTATGATTCCCCGGCGGTGTTCCACACCTCATCTGATCGTGTTCTGGAAAAGGATATTGATGACTGTATCAGTGATATGCCGTTTATCCGGGGATTTATCCTGGAGGTGTCCGGTGAAATTGCAGGCTATGCTATGACAGCATTGAGTTATACCACGGAATACGGCGGAATCTGCGTGTGGCTGGAGGATCTGTACATTAAACCGGAATACCGGCGCATGGGACTTTCCGCTGCGCTGTTCTGTTTTCTGGAGGAGGAATTTCCGGAGGCAGTCCGCTTTAAGCTGGAGGTAGAGCCGGAGAATGAAGGTGCTGTAGCCTGTTACAAAAGAAACGGCTACGAGATTTCCCCCTATTTCCTTATGACCAAAGAAATGATCGATGATAACTGAAAAAATGCTGCTGTACCGATGAAATTCCGTACAGCAGCATTTGCATTTATTCTTCTGTTTTGGATGGAAAGGTCTTATTCAGCACCGCAAATGCCTGTTTCAGCGTAGTCACACCGACCACCTTCATCCTGAAGATGCTGGTATCGATTTTTTCCAGAGAATGCTTTGGCACGATGCACAGTTCAAATCCCAGCCGTTCTGCTTCACGGAGTCTCTGCTGCAAATAGGAGACGCTGCGGATCTCACCGCCCAGACCGATTTCTCCGAATGCTGCAAGTCTGGGATTGATGGGACGGTCTACCAGAGAAGAATAGAGGCACATGGCAACTGCCAGGTCCCCTGAAGGCTCTCTCAGCTGAAAGCCGCCGACCACATTCAGGTATACATCCAACGTGTTAAACAGGAAACCCAGATGCTTCTCCAGAATGGCGATAATGATCGTCATGCGGCTGTAGTCAATACCGTTGGAGGTGCGTCGCGGGCTTGCAAAACCGCTCTTTGTGGCAAGTACCTGCACCTCAGCAAGAATGGGACGGGTCCCCTCCAGAACGCAGGTCACACATGTGCCCGATACATCCAAGGGACGCTCTGACAGCAGCATTGCTGATGGATTCGGGACCTCCTGCAAGCCCTTGCTCACCATCTCGAAAACCCCCACCTCATTAGTAGAGCCGAAACGGTTTTTAATGGCACGGAGCAGACGGTATGAGAGATGCCGCTCGCCCTCGAAGTGCAGCACGGTATCTACAATATGCTCAATGACCTTGGGACCTGCAATGGTACCCTCCTTATTGACATGACCGACAATGAAGATGGGAATTTCCTGCGTTTTTGCTGTTTGCATAAAGAGATTGGTACACTCACGGACCTGGGTAAGACTGCCGGGGCTGGATGCAATTTCGGGAATCTGCATCGTCTGAATGGAGTCGATGATAACAATGTCCGGTTCACAGGAAACAATGGTATCGCAGATGCTCTGAGCATCTGTAGCTGTCAGCAGATAAAGACTCTCTGTATCAACGCCCAGTCGTTTTGCACGCAGCTTGATCTGACGGGCAGATTCTTCTCCCGAAACATACAGAACGGAGTGTTCCTCTCCCAGATACTGGCAGATCTGCAGTAAAAGCGTACTTTTGCCAATACCAGGCTCGCCGCCGATGAGTACGATCGAACCTTTTACAAGACCACCGCCCAGCACACGGTCCAGTTCGCCGCAGCCTGTATGATAACGCACATCATCATCGGTCGTGATGGAATTCAGTTCCTGAATGCGGTCGGACAGGTCTGTTTTTTTTCGGGAGGCACCACCCGCACGTCCCACAGGTGACGGCATAAGAATGTCTTCCTCCAGACTGTTCCATGTTCCGCAGGAAGGACAGCGTCCGTTCCACTTGGATGTTTCAAAGCCGCATTCTGTGCAGCGGTAAACCATTTTTGATTTTGCCATTTTAACATCCCTTTCTTTTAGAATTTATACAAGCGTTGCCAGATATTGCTGCAAGCCGCTGAATATCGTAAAAGCTACCTTCTGCTGATATTCTTCCGTCTCCAGAAGGGCAGCTTCTTCCGGATTGGAGAGGAAGCCGCATTCTACCATAACGGTTGGATTCTCGCTGAAATAGCAGAGAAACAGTTCCTTCCCGCAGAGCTTGATTTCCCGTTTGTTTTCGGGCTGGATCTGCGAAACAAAGGCATCCTGAATGGACTGTGCCAGTGCGGAACTGCCCTTTACCTGATTGGAATAAAACATCTGAGCACCGCTGTAGGACGGATCGGTGAACTGATTCTGGTGAATGGAGAGACAGATCGCATTTTCGTACTGATTGAAAAGCGCAAGACGATTATCCATATCAGAGCTTTTCTGATTGGCGATCCCCTCAATTCCTTCATCATGAATGGAACGATCCGTATCACGGGTAACCTCCACCGTGTAGCCGCACATACGCAGCAGCTGCCGCAGGTGCAGCAGAATATTCAGATTGATGCCTTTTTCAGGAACGCCGTTCATGGAGGAGCATCCGCCGTCCATGCCGCCATGCCCTGCATCCAGCACAATGACTGGCGGCTCATAGGGCTGCTTGATCACGGAGGTTTGTATAACATTTTCAATGGATTCCGCAGCGCCGAAGTACACAATGGCAACAGCTACGGATACAGCAAGGACAATTCCTGTCAGACGCTTTGCGATTTTCTTCCGGATATCACGCATACACATACTCCTCACATAGATAAAATTCTGGTATATGTGTATGTCCGAACTGCTCAGATTATCACTGCGGAATTTTATTTTTGCTTTTGGAACATGAAATCCTCAGGAATGATATCTTTAGCACTGAGCGTGTAGGAAATGATTACGGCTGCCATAGGAATGAGTGACAGAAGGAAAAAAACGATCATCGAAATCAAACTCAGCTCAGATGCCAGTACCCCGGGTTCCAGGAAATTGAAAAGCGTCATAAAGGGCGCATTCAGGATTTTGTAGATGCGGTAGAAGGAATCGGGCAGAAGCTGAAGCTTTGCCAGCAGCAGGAGAAGGTACAGCAGGATGTATACGGAGGATGCCGCCAGACCCGGAAACAGGCTTCGTCCTGCATTCTGATTCAGTCCGTACTTGCGGTCCTCTTTTTCACAGTTGATTGCATAGTTGATCATAAGACAAATGAGAACGCCCATGCAGCAGAGTACGCAGATGATTTTGAAAAGAAGCGTACCCAGCATGATGAGTGTAACTGTCAGAAAGAGACAGAGAATATCAGCAAAGAAATAATATCCAATGCCTTTTAAGAAAGTTTTACCGTACATAGAATCCTCCTTGATTGGATGAATAATCCGGATACAGACCGGGATAATAAAAGCACAGAACAATGGAAAGGGGAACTGAAATGGAACAAACAGCAAGCATCCTGAATGGGTATTATAAAAATGCAGCAGTCGGGATCGACGCTATAGAGGCGATTCTGCCTAAGGCGAAAAATGAAACCTTATGCAAAGAACTGCATAAGCAGCTTCAGTATTACAAGGATCAGAAAGCGCTTTTGAATGAGCAGATGCTGCAAAGCGGCATAACACCTGAATCTCAGGGGACAATGGCAAAGCTTATGACGGAGATGAATGTAAAAATGCATTCCATCGGAGGCATTGATACAAAGGAAATTGCAAAGCTTATGGTGGAAGGCACCAATATGGGCATTATCCAGATGACACAGCTGATGAATGAAAATACCAGCGTATCTGATGCTCTGAGACGACAGGGCAAGGAAATGATCCGCAGGGAGGAAGCCTATATCGAACGTCTGAAGCCTTATCTGTAAGGAGTAACGAAAATGGAAAATCAACATATCCAGAAATCGGTTCCGGTCAGCAATCCGGAGGAAATGAAGATCTATACACCTCGTTCTGCATCTCATATGCGGAAAGAGAAGCCTGCTGCCAATATACTGGACCAGGCGCCGGTGCGCATTTATGAGCGTCCTGTAAAGTCAGATTTTGTGTTCCTGAGCGAGCATAATGATATCGGTTAGACTTCTGCCATGCTGCAATCCTTGCAGCAGCCGTATAAAACAGTTTTGGTGTGATCGATGCGGAAGCCGTGATGTGCAAGAATATGTTGTCCCAGGTCGCTGAGATAATCACATTCCACGTGGAACAGCTGTTCGCATTTCACACATTTCAGATGAAAATGCTCATTGCAGCCAGTCTGCTCTCCGATATACTGATAGCAGGCTCCGGTCTTGCTGTCAAGGGTGTATTTGCGGATAATGCCCTCCTCTGCCAGCTGGTCCAGATACCGGTAGATGGTTGCGATGCCTACTGGGGTGCCCTGTTCCTGTAAATATTGGGCAATTGCGCCGGCGGTAGCGTGCTTTGTACTGTTTTGAATGAGCAGACTCAGGATGCGTTCCTTCTGCTTGGTGTTATAGTTGGTTGAACGTGCCATAATAACCTCTTTGTCCTGATATTCAAACTGCCGCAGTGCAAGTGTCTGCGGCAGTATACATAGCTTACTTGATTGTAACGCTCTTCATGACCTGAGCTTCCAGGGGCTTGTCCGAATAGTCGGTAGCCACTTCTGCGATTTCATCTACAGCATCCATACCGGAGACTACCTTGCCGAATGCAGCATACTGACCGTCCAGATGCGGCGCATCCTCATGCATGATGAAGAACTGTGAGCCTGCGGAGTTGGGATTCATGGAACGAGCCATAGAAAGTACACCGCGTGTATACTTCAGATTGTTGGGAACGCCGTTTGCCAGGAATTCACCCTTGATATTCCAGCCAGGACCGCCCATGCCAGTACCGTTGGGGCATCCGCCCTGAATCATAAAGCCGGGAATTACACGGTGAAAGGTCAGACCGTTATAGAAGCCGTCGTTTACGAGCTTCTCAAAATTCTCGCAGGTGATCGGCGCAATCTCGGGATACAGTTCGATTTCAATCTTTTTTCCGTTTTCCATTTCAATAACAACCATAATTGTTCCTCCATAAAAGTAATGTATATAGTATACCACACATTTTATAAAAAAGCAAGCATGAATTCGAGGCAGAGTCTTAGGACTTTGTCTCCTTTTTTGTACATCTGAAACAATATATGGGGTAATCGTTTGTCTGAAATGACGAATTGCACGTGTTGCACTTGACATACAACACGTGCTATGGTATACTGTAGGTGTTGCAGGTGATATGCAACACTTAACATGGACGGAAAGGAGCAGTGGAATATGTTTCAGATAGACGCATTATCCAGACAGCCGGTATACGAGCAGATTTTGCAGCAGCTGGAGTATTTTATCCTGAAGGATATTTTCGGGGAAGGGGAACAGATCCCTTCTGTCCGGAGTGTAGCCATGGAGCATTCGGTGAATCCCCGAACCATTCTGAAGGCGTACAGTGATCTTGACCGCAGAGGTGTGATCCAGTCTGTACCGGGGAAGGGATATTTTGTCTGCAAGGATGCAAAGAAACGCCTGGCGGAGACGCATCTTGCAAAGCTTGAGGAATTGAAGGAAATGCTTCGTGATATGGCGCTTGCAGGTGTGCCAAAGGAAAGCGTGATGGACTGTGTAGAGGCGGCATATGAAGAAGAAAAATCCAATCAAGGAGGTAATGAAGCATGATTACAACAGAAAAGCTGAGTAAGAACTTTTCGGGATTCCGTGCACTGGAATCCATCACCTGTCAGATCCAGAACGGCAGTATTTACGGCATGGTCGGTTCCAACGGTGCTGGTAAATCTACATTTCTGCGTCTGATTACCGGTGTATATAAGCCTGACGAGGGCACTGTCCTCATTGACGGACAGCCTGTATGGGAGAATCCGGATGTAAAGAAACGGATCGCTTATGTGCCGGATGAATTGTATTTTCTGGCAGGCGCAAATATCAACCGTATGGAGAAAATGTATAAGAGCATGTACTCTACATTCTCTGTGGAGAAGTGCAGAAAGCTCACCAGGCTTTTTGAGCTGGATCCGAAAAAGCCGCTCAACACCTTTTCCAAGGGTATGCGCAGACAGGCAGCGACTCTGCTTGCACTTTCCATCCAGCCGGAGTATATTTTCTTTGATGAAACCTTTGATGGTCTGGATCCGGTGATGCGCAATCTGGTAAAGAAACTCATCTGCGAGGATGTGCTGGAGCGCAATGCAACAGCTGTGATTACCTCTCATTCTCTTCGAGAGCTGGAGGATACCTGTGATCAGCTGGCACTGCTTCACAAGGGCGGACTGGTACTGCAAAGCGATGTAGAAAACCTTAAAACCGAGCAGTACAAAATTCAGGCAGCCTTCCCGCAGCAGTACGAAAAAGAAGACTTTGAGAAGATGGGAATTACTGTCCAGAGCTTCAGCCGTCAGGGTGCCGTGATCAATATGATCGTTAAGGGCGACCGGAATGCGGCATATGCCAAGCTGCGCAGTCTGAATCCGGTTCTGCTGGAAATCCTGCCCCTTTCCCTGGAAGAGGTCTTTACCTATGAAATGGATGCACTGGGCTACACCTTTGACTATGAGTGAGAAGAAAGGGGAGATATTACATGAAACAGAAAATTCGTTTTAACCTTGGATTGTACATAGAGGGTCTGCGTCAGCTGCGTGTAAGCGGAATCATCGGACTGATTACCATGGTGGGCATCATGCTGATCATGCTGATCAGTCTGGGAGAATATACGCCGGATAAACCAGAGCAGTTTACCGGGCTGAATTATATGCCGTGGCTGATTCTGGCATTTGTGGGCTTTATGCCGCTGATGATGCTTCAGATGTTCCACTTCCTGAACAAGCGGAATGCAAGTGACCTTTATCATTCGCTGCCTCACACCCGAAGCACGATCTACCTGAGCTTTACAGCTGCCGTTGTCACATGGGTGCTTGTACTCATTTTTGCTACCGTCCTGACCGGACTGATCGGTGCATGGGTAATGCCGGAGCGGATCGCACTTTCCTACAGTACGCTTCTTCCATGGGTTCTGTACTGCATTTCTGCGAGCATTCTCGTAGGCGGCGCAATCATGATCGCCAAGGGTCTGACTGGTACACTGCTGAACAGCATCGTGCTGACTGCCCTGATCCTTTTCCTGCCCCGATTCCTGCTGAGCATGTTCATCGGTGCGGTGGAGTCTAACCCGATTTTTGAAAACTCCATCAGCAACAGCTTTACTGCAAGCACGATAAATCCTGTAGTGGGAATGGTATTTGCGATATTCGGCATAGACTACAGAATGAGTACAGGCGAACTTGCCATTCATATTCCCACAATTGTATACGGCTTTGTGCTGGGTCTGATCTATTTTGCGGTGGGAGGATTCCTGTTCTGCCGCAGAAGCAGCGAAACTGCATCCCAGAGCGCACCCAACCGCTTGATGCAGGCGATTTACCGTATACTCGTTGCTATGACAATGTGCAGTGTAGTGATCGTACTTCTTTTTGAGGAAACCCATCTTTATTCATATGAATATGATATGCAGATATATCCTTATGTGATCGGCTATCTGGCAATTATCTTCGTTTACTTCCTGTATGAACTGCTTACCACACGCAGACTGAAAAATCTGGTGAAGGCAATCCCCACACTGGGTATTATTGCGGTGCTGAATGTAGCAATGTACTTTGGTCTGGTAGGCATTTATAACTCTGCCATGAATTTCCGTCCCGCAGCGGATGAAATCAACAGTGTGACGATCCGGCATGACGATTTCAACGATTATGGCTATATGAACTATTCGGACTATGTTCTGACGAAAATTGACGGTGTAAAGCTTGATGACCAGCAGGTACTGAAGGATGTTTCCTACAGTCTGGAACAGTCTCTGGAAATGACAGAAGAGGATGTCAGCAATATCTATAACCATGACAGCAGAAATCAAATGCTGACACCGGTCTTCATGGAAATCGAGACAGACGGCAAAACCGTAATGCGTAATGTCTATATGACAGAGGATCGCATCATGCAGCTGAATCAGGCGATTCTTGCCAACGAAAGCTGCCGCAAAGCGTGGCTCACACCGCCGGATTCTTCCTATGTTTCTATTTATGGTAACTACAGCCGTTTTTCCGATTCCGAACTGGAGGCGGAGCTTTATGATCAATTCTGTGCAGAAGTGAAAAACGCAGATTTTGAAACATGGTTCAATGCGCACAACAACTATGAAAATGCGGCATTTACCTTTACGGTAAATTACCTCAGCAATGGAACAAATTATGGTATTGACATCCCTGTATATGAAACAGTAGCACCGGAAACTGTTGCGCATTATTATCAGATTACAGAAGAAATGCAGAAGGAAGAACTGAAGGCACTTACAGAGCAGCTTCGTGCAATGAAGGAAGCCGGAGTGACGGTGGAAGGCAATGTATATGTGTATGTAAGAGATGATTCCTATATGGTGCATTACAACAACGAATGGTATCTGAATGAAACAGACACACTGGACATTCCGTTGGAGGTTCTGGAGACACGTGCAGATGGTCCGGTGGATGCAGCTGGAAAAGTTATGGAAGTCAGTGTTAATATCTGGTATGTGCAGGACAGCAAAGAGACTTCCGCAGGTCCTGAACAGGCATTTGCATCTGTAGATCACTATTTTGAATATCCGGCAGATGATACCACGATCGAGATGCTGATGGAACTTCAGGAGGAATATGCAGGTACATCTGCTGACACCACAGCAACGACCGGTTAAACGCCGTACATTCTCCTATAATATCGCAGAGGCCGTACGCCCGGAAAAAGGGTGTGCGGCTTTTGCGTATTTCCCTTGATTTATAGAAATGGATATGCTATAATGAGAACTACAATTATATATAATCCGAAGGAGGCAATTTACTTGAAAAGAAAGAACATTACACGCATTATGAGCATTGCCGCTGCGGTAAGCTCCCTGTTTGGTATGCAGACCTGGCAGGGAATGACTCTCTCCGCAGAGGAGCAGCCGGTGCAGACTGATGCGTTTGATACGGAAACCACACCTGCAGAGACAACGCCTGCTGCAACCGAAGAGGTCACAGAAACAGCGCCTCTTGAAACAACAGTGGCAACAGAGATGACGACCCTTCCTATGGAAACGGTTACAGAAACAACTGCGGTTACAACTGCTCCGGTAGAATCTGCTACCGAAGTAACTGCTGCAACAACGACCACAGCTGTTCCCCAGGCAGATACGATCGGTGATCTGAATCTGGACGGGATCGTAGAACTTGCAGATGCAACGTTGATTTTGCAGGCGTATGCAGGAAAGGCAGCAGGCATTGACCTCATCTTCACAGAGCAGCAGCTTCTGGATGCCGACTGCGACCGCAGCGGAAGCATCTCCCTTGAGGATGCCACACTTGTACTGCAATATTATTCCTATGGTGCAGCGGGTCTGACAGATGCTTCTTTCCCGGACTTCCTGGAAAATCCGCCTGTCATCACAACGACTACCACTACCACCACCACAACGACTACCACTACCACAACAACTACTACGACAACAACCACCACGACAACGACAACAACCACGACAACAACTACTACAGCAATGCCATCCAGCTATGCGTTGCCTGTAAACTGTATCCTGCAAAATGACTATCCTTCTCTTCCAACCGGCTGCGAAGCAACTGCGCTGACCATTGCCCTCAACTATGATGGCTTTGCAGCGGATAAGTACGACATTGCATCCAACTATCTTCCCAGAATGAATTTTACAGGCAGCTACGGTGCAGACTTTATCTATGTTTTCCCCGGCAATCCGACTACATCCTACGGCTACGGCTGCTACGCACCTGCTGTGGTTGCAACTGCCAATGCTTACTTCACAGCTCAGAAGAATGCTTCCTATGCGGAAAATATCACCGGAACCTCCTTTACGGATCTGTATGAATATGTTGCAGCCGGACGTCCGGTTGTGTTCTGGGGTACAATGAATATGGGCTATACATCTACTGGTGAAACCTGGACAACACCGGACGGCAAGACCGTTACATGGATCCGGAATGAGCATTGTCTTGTACTGGTAGGCTATGACAAGAATGCTGGTACAGTGCGTGTGGCAGACCCATTGCGCGGTACAGTTACATATGATGCAAGCGTTGTTGAAGCGCGCTATAATACGCTGGGCAGGAATGCAGTTGTCATCCGTCCCAGTACAGAATACAAGGGTGAGGAAAGTTCTGTCACATCCGGAGCCGTTTATCGTCTGCGCAATGCACAGAGCGGCCATTATCTGACAGTTGCAGGCGGTGCCGATGCAAACGGTACAAATGTCATCCAGACCGCAGAAAGCGGTTCTGCGGCACAGGAATTCCGTATTGTCTATGACAGCACTACAAACTCCTACCGGCTGTACAGTATGTGTTCTTCAGATGGCACAAACCGGGTGGTAGATATTGTGAAAATCGGCGGATGCGTGGTCAGCGGCAGTAACGTGCAGATTTATGCACCTACGGATGTACAGGCGCAGACCTTTGTTCTGGAGCCTCAGGCAGATGGCACAATGTTGCTGTCCTGCCGTACCAACCGCAGTACCTGCCTTGCAGTATCGGGCAATTCAGAAGGTACAGCCAGCGGAATCTATTATTCCTCTTCCGGCAACGCCGTAATTCAGAACTTTACCGGACAGAGCAATCAGCTTTGGTATCTGGAAAGGGTTGAATAAAACAGGATCGAAAATGAGAAGGCAGTCTGCTCCGATTGAGAGCAGACTGCCTTTTTACAGGTTCAGATCAGTTTTTTACAGCCTTCTTTGGTTTGCTGAGGAAGCAGATCGCAAAGATCGCTGCCAGCAGAAGAACTGCAAGAGTCATCCAGCCGAAGAGTGCCCAGAAGCCGTCATCCGCAAACATGTCATAATACCCTTTGAGGTAAATCACACAGATCACCGGCGGAATGACAAACGTTACATAAAGACGGATTTTTTCGGGGAATTTCAAACCTGCACCGATGTTAGCCTCTTTCACCAGACTCTTCCAGCCCCAGCCGTTCTTTCTGACGCAGAACAGTACAATGACAAGAGAGCCGAGGGGCAGGATGTTACTGGACACCAGGAAGTCTTCAAAGTCCATGATGGTAGAGCCTTCGCCCAGCAGCTGAACATCCGACAGAAGTGTAAATCCGAAGATTGCAGGAAGTGACAGCACAAACAGTGCAACTAAATTAAACAGGACAGACTTTTTTCTTGTCCAACTGCGCAGTTCACATGTGATCGCAATGATGTTTTCAAATACTGCAATGACTGTTGTGAATGCGGCAAAGGTCATAAACAGAAAGAAGAATACTCCCCAGATTCTGCCGCCTGCCATATTGCTGAACACATTTGGCAGTGTGATAAACAGCAGGGAGGGACCGGAGTCGGGCTGTATATCATAAGCAAAGCATGCCGGGATGATCACCATACCAGCCATAACGGCCACAAAGGTGTCCAGTACCACTACATTGATCGCCTCGCCTGCGAGACGGCGATCCTTTTTCATATAGCTGCCGAAAATCTCCATAGAGCCGCTGCCCACGCTGATAGTGAAGAATGCCTGTGTCATGGCAGCAAAGGTTACCTTACCGATGCCCTGTTCCATGAGACGGTTGAAGTCGGGCTTGAGATAGAATTGAATGCCTTCCCAGGCACCGTCCAGCAGAAGGGAATTCACCACCAGCAC
>JAFURN010000090.1 GCA_017480865.1 Ruminococcus sp.
AATGATATTGAGCGTGTAGGTCAGACTGCACGTCACGGCAACTATTTAGAAATGCTGGGTAACTTATCCTTCGGCGACTACTTCAAGAAGGAAGCGATCGCATGGGCGTGGGAATTCTTTACCGGCGTACTGGAAATTCCTGCTGATAAGCTGTACATCTCCGTATTCAAGGACGGCGAGGATGCAGACTACGAGGCATATGACATCTGGACAAAGGAGATCGGCGTAGATCCTGCCCATATGGTATTCTTCGGCAGAGGCGATAACTTCTGGGAACACGGCTCCGGACCCTGCGGTCCCTGCTCTGAGATCTACTTCGACAGAGGCCCGGAAAAGGGCTGCGGCAAGCCTGACTGTAAGGTAGGCTGCGACTGCGACCGCTATGTAGAGGTATGGAACCTGGTATTCAGCCAGTTTGACAGCGACGGCAATGGTCACTATACCGAAATGGAAAACAAGAACATCGATACCGGTATGGGTCTGGAGCGTCTGGCATGTGTTATGCAGGGCGTAGATAACCTGTTCGAGGTTGATACCGTACAGAATATCATGAATCACGTATGCAGAATTGCAAACGTGAAGTATCATACAGATGAAAAGACAGACGTGGCACTGCGTGTTATTACCGACCACATCAGAAGCACGACCTTCATGGTAGGCGATGGTGTTATGCCTTCAAACGAGGGCAGAGGCTACGTTCTGAGAAGACTGCTTCGCCGTGCTGCACGTTTCGGCAGAATCCTGGGCGTAAAGGATGCATTCCTGTATCAGGTATGTGAGACTGTTATCGCTGAAAACAAGACAGCTTATCCGGAACTGGAAGAGAAGAAAAATTATATCTGTAAGGTGATCAAGAATGAGGAAGAGTCCTTTGCAAAGACCGTTGACAATGGCTTTGCCCTGCTGACAGAGGTTCTGGATGCTCTGGCAGCAAACGGCGGTAAGGTGGTAGCAGGCGAGGATGTATTCAAGCTTTCTGATACCTACGGTTTCCCGATCGACCTGACACTGGAGATCGCTGCGGAAAGAGGCTTTGAGATCGACCGTACACGTTATGATGAACTTGTTAAGGAACAGCGTCAGAAGGCAAGAGAGGATCATCTGGCAAAGGCTGGTTCCTCCTGGGCAGACAACAGCGTAAAGCTTGATGCTGCTGCAACTGTATTTACCGGTTACACGGATTTCACAGCTGAAACAAAGGTCGTTGCGATTATCAAGGGTCAGGAGTCTGTAGATGTGATCAGCGAGGGTGAACAGGGCATCATCGTTCTGGAGACAACTCCCTTCTATGCGGAAAGTGGCGGTCAGGTCGGCGATACCGGCGTGCTCTCCACACCCAGCAGCACATTCTCTGTACAGACTACCAACAAGAACGAGGACGGTCACTACCTGCATATTGGTACGATGGAAGAGGGCGAACTGCGTGTTGGTGATACAGTTTCTGCGGATATTGATGCAGATGCAAGAAAGGCTGTTATGCGCAATCACACCTCCGCACATCTCCTCCAGGCTGCACTCCGTGAGGTTCTGGGTGATCATGTACATCAGGCAGGTCAGCTTGTAAATGCGGAGCAGTGCCGTTTCGACTTTTCTCATTTTGCTGCGCTGACTGCTGAGGAAATTGAACGGGTAGAAGCGATCGTAAACGAAAAGATCCTCTCCGCGATCCCTGTAACCATGCAGGAAATGGCAATTGAGGAAGCAAAGAATCTGGGTGCTATGGCACTGTTTGGTGAAAAGTACGGCGATGTGGTACGTGTAGTATCTGCCGGTGATTTCTCTGTGGAATTCTGCGGCGGTACTCATATTTCAAATACCGCAAATATCGGTCTGTTCCGTATCGTATCCGAAAGCTCTGTAGCTTCCGGTGTAAGACGTATTGAGGCTGTTACAGGTACAGGCGTTCTGAAGCTTCTTGCCTCCTACAAGAACAGCATGAACGCAGCGGCAAAGGCTCTGAAGCTGAGCAACGCAGCAGATGTAGCAGAAAAGTGTGTACAGCTGTCTGCGGAACTGAAGGAGAATGATCGTCAGATCGAAACACTCAACCAGAGAATCTCTGATATGAAGATGAGTGCGATCTTTGACAATGCAAAGCTGGTAAACGGCGTTAAGGTTGTAGCCGCAGTTATGGCAGGTACAACTGCACAGATGCTCCGTAAGATGGGCGACAATATTAAGGGCATGGAGGAACCGATCGTTGCTGTTCTCGCAGGCGAAGCGGACGGCAAGGGCAATCTGGTTGCAGCATGCTCCAAGGCTGCACAGGCGCAGGGTGCGCATGCAGGTAAGATCGTACAGCAGGCAGCTGCATTGACAGGCGGTAAGGGCGGCGGACGCCCGGATTCTGCTATGGCAGGCGTGGGAGATACTGCGAAGATCCAGGATGCACTGAATGCTGTAGAAGGCATCGTTGCTGAAATGATTCAGAAGTAAGGAGGCACTTTTCATGGAAGATTGTCTGTTTTGTAAAATCGCAGCCGGTCAGATCCCCAGCACTAAGGTGTATGAGGATGAAACGGTTTATGTATTCAAGGATATTGCGCCCATTGCACCGGTGCACTATCTGCTGATTCCGAAGGAGCATATCTGCTGTGCAGCTAAGATCACAGCGGAGAATTCTGCGGTGGTTGCACATATCTATGAGGTTGCAGCAAAGATCGCAGAGCAGGAAGGTCTTACAAGCGGCTACCGTGTGGTAACAAACTGCGGTGAGGACGCGGGTCAGACTGTATTCCACCTCCATTTCCATATGCTTGCAGGCGTAAAGATGGGCTGGGGCAAGGAAGTACTTTGATTTAACGCATAAGAAGAGGACATGAAAAAATGAAGCGGAAAATGGTTGTTATCGGGATTGCTTACATCTTGGGACTGTTTTTTGCTTCATTTTTCGTACATCCATGGCTGTATGTGCTGATAGCCGCTGCCGGTATTTTTCTTATACTGATGACAGCGATGCATCGTATCGAACGGAAAACAGCATTGACCGCAATGGTGTCTTTTCTTGCAGGAATTCTGCTGTATACAGGATATACTGCGCAGGTTTATGCGCCTGTTGTCTCTCTGCAAGGGATGCAGACGGAGTTTACAGGCAGTGTGAAGACATCCACCGTTTATGCCAATGAATTTACGGTTTATGTGCTGGATGGCGCTTTTGAGAACGGAACAAAGGCTTCGGTACTCTGTCTGACGGAAAATCTGGATTGCCGATTCGGAGATCAGGTAACGGTCAGCGGTACATTTTTAGTTCCGGAGTCGGATTATCTTTATGACAGTACCTTGTATTATCAGGGGAAATCCGTGTTTCTTCAGGCGGATCATGGGTGCACCTATACGGTTTCCTATACAGAGGACGATACACTGGTGCGCCTTCTTGGGGATTATCGGGAACGGATCCAGCAGTACATTTACAGAGCCGGCGGCGAAACCGGCGGAAGTATTGCGGCTGCCATGATTTTCGGGCATCGTGCAGGGCTTGATCCCCGTGTGGAAAACGCATTTTTTCATGCCGGCATCGGACCGATGCTTTCGGTGTCGGGCTTTCATCTGGTCTTATTTACAGGCTTCTGCAATTTGCTGGGGCGCAGAACACGTCTTCAGCGCATGCTGCAATTCGGACTGACAGCAGTCATGACGGTGCTGTTTTCTCTGGTAGCAATGTGGCCCGTTTCGGTTCTTCGCGCAGGAGTAATGCTGCTCATTTCACGGAGCGCATGTATCTTCTGCCGCAGAGCTGACGGACTCAATTCTCTTTGTATTGCGGTTCTGATTCTGACTCTGGTGCGTCCCTATCTCATTCATGATGTGGGATTTCTGCTGTCTGTTACCGGAACCTTCGGACTGAATGTTCTTGCACCCTATATGACTGATTCCATAGAGCCGAAGCATTGGTGCGGTGTTCTGGGAAAGATGGTGCTGTCCAATATGCTTGTGACGCTTTGCACCATGCCGATCTGCATCTGCTGCTTTTCGGAGACATCCCTTTTAGCGCCGCTTTCGAATGTGATATTTACACCCATGTGTGAGATTCTCATGGTATGTGCAATCGTGATTTTCTTTTGCGGCGATGCACCATTCCTCTCCGATCTGTGCGGAATCGTGATCGACTGTGTGGGTACGCTGCTGGCAGATTGTCTTTTGTGGATGCAGAGAAAGCTTCCCATTTCCTTCCCGCTGGGATGGGATCAGCTGCGGGTAATTGCACTGGTTCTGTGCGGCGTTTTGTGTATGGGATATCTGCTGTATCGAAGCAGGAATGTGATTTATCTTCTGACAGCAGGCTCTCTCCTTGTGCTTTCTCTGATGCAGCGGTTTCATCAAAGGGATTTCTGGCAGGAACTGCGGCTGTATGTACTGGGATGCTCCGGGGAGCAGGTTGCTGTTGTTACCTGCGGCGGACGCACGGATGTGGCAGACCTGACCGGAGATTACAGAAATCCGGAATATCTGCGCACCTTTCTGACGAGAGCGGGCATTATGCAGATTCATACACTGTATCTGACGGAAAATGTCCCTGCCATGATCGCTTCCTATAACGAGGCTTTAGATGGCATTGCAGTGGATTCGGTGTATGCGGCGCAGGGAAACGGAATCCGCAGCTTTGATACGATCTGCGGACAGACAGTGCGATTATCCGATGCAGCTGATCTCAAGGCAGATGGTTACAGCATTCACGCAGAGGAAGGAATATTTGTTCTGACTGCAGAGGGATGCACGCTGCAGATGCTTTCAAAGGAATCAGAAGAAGAGACGGAATATCATCCGGATTATCTCATATACGGCAGCCGGAAGCAGAAGCTTCTGGGGACGCCGGAGGAACTGATGCAGGATACCGCACTGCTTGCTGCGGAGAATATAGAAGTAACATTTTACAAGGACGGGAATATTTGTGCAAGGGGGCTTGAGTAAATGGCAGTCATGGATTGCAAAAGTGTGAGTACGCAGATTCGCAAGGGGGAACTTTCGAATCTCTATTATTTTTACGGAGCAGACCTGGTTCAGGTGGATGCCCTGACCAAGCAGCTGATCAAAAAGGCAACAGGTGACAATGAGACTTTTGCACTGACTAAATTTGAGGGAAAGAATCTGGACATGCAGGAACTTTCGGATGCTGTACAGATGTTTCCCATGATGGCACCCTATAACTGCATCTGGGTCCATGATCTGAATGCTGACCAGTGCCGTGAAGAGCAGCTGAAACAGCTGCTGGAGATCTGCTCCGGGATCGGGGCGCAGACTGTGCTGATTTTCAGTATTACCGGCTTTGATGTAAAGGACGGGAAAAAGTCGCCTACAGGTAAGAATAAAAAATTGATCGATGCAGTTTCCGGGCAAGGCATTGTCTGCGAAGCCGTGCAGCGTACCTTTCCGGAGATCGCAAAATCGCTGATAACAGGGGCGCAGCGCCGGGGCTGCCAGTTGGGACGCAGTGCTGCTGATGCGCTTGTGGCTCGTTGTATGGGAAATACAGTGCAGCTTCAGAGCGAACTGGAAAAGCTTTGTGCGCATGCGAATGGCGGTGAGATCACGGAGACTATGGTGCAAACACTTGTGGCACCTTCCATCGAGACGACCACCTTTGCCCTTGCAAAGGCTGTGATCTCCATGCGTCCGGCAGCTGCTATGGCAGAGCTTGACCGGCTTTTTGCCATGCGGACAAACCGCACCTTCATTGTCCATGCAGTGGCATCGGCATTCCTGGACCTGTACCGTGCTGCTGTTGCATGGCGCAGCAATCATACACCGGAGGATATGAAATCAGATTTCGCCTATCGTCATGATTTTATTGTAAAAAATGCATTCCGCGACTGCAGAAGAATTGCCCCGGAACGGCTTCGTGCATGTGTGACGGTTCTGCGTGATCTGGAGTTGAAACTCAATTCCTCCGCAGCCGATGAACGGATTCTTCTGGAAACGGCAATTGTAAAAATGCTGGAGATCGCCTCCGGCAGACAGGAGACAGCGTTATGATAAAAATCAGACAGGCGATCGTGGTTGAGGGAAAATACGATAAGATCAAGCTTTCTTCGATTGTAGATGCTGTGATCATCGTAACAAACGGCTTTCGCATTTATAAGGATCCGGAAAAGCTGGCGCTGATTCGTTATTATGCAGCTGCAACAGGGATCATTCTTCTGACGGATTCCGACCGTGCAGGCTTCCGCATCCGGAACTACATCAAGGGTGCTGTAAAGAATGGTAAGGTTTATCATGTATATGCCCCGGATATCTATGGCAAGGAGTCACGGAAGGAGAAGGCATCTGCCGAGGGCAAGCTGGGTGTAGAGGGTATCAGCAAAACGCTTTTGCTGGAGGCGTTTGCCAAGGCAGGGATCACTGCTTCGGATGCACCGCCCAGTACAGAGTCCATTACCAAGGCTGACTTTTTCGAACTGGGACTTTCCGGCGGCGAGGGGAGCAGCTTTCTGCGGAAGGCACTCCAGAAAAAGCTGGGTCTGCCGGAACTGCTTTCTGCCGGTTCACTGATAGAGGTGCTCAATACAATGATGACAAAAACAGAACTGATACAGCTTTTAGAGGAATTGTAATCATTTGGAAGGGAGGGATTTCTGCTGTTTACAGGACTTACATTTATCTGCATCTTTTTTCCGCTGTCACTGATCCTGTACTGGCTGCTGCCCAAGGAGAAGAAGCAGCGTGCATTTCTGGTATTCAGTCTGTTGTTTCTGACAATAACGGACGTGTTTTCTGCATTCGGCATGGGGGTAATGACATTACTGACTGCTGGTTATGTGTATTATATTGAGAAGCTTCGGAAAAAACGGCTCTGCTTTCTGTTGATGACAGCGCTGCTGCTGCTGCTTTATCTGGCTGGATTTGCCGTCTGGTCTGTCTATTTGTACGGAAAACTTTGGCAGATGGATTCCTTTTTGAGATTCTGCCCCTTCGGTGCGGCTTTCTTTGTGCTGCAGGGAATCCGATTTGTGTGGGAGATTTTTTCCGGAAGGATCGCTGCTGTGCCGGATCCGTTTCAGACGGCAGAATATCTTCTGTTTTATCCCCGTCTTGTCATGGGACCGGTGCAGTCCTATGAAGAGCATGCGGCAATGTGCAGCCGGGCAGAATTGTGCAGTGCGCATGTGGGCAGCGGTCTGGGGAAATTTATTCTGGGACTTTCCAAAAAGGTGCTGCTTGCAGATACCATCGGACTTGCCTTTTCCGCTTTGTACCGTCCCGAGTATGGGGATATCTCCGTGGTCATGACCTGGGTGATGCTTCTTGCCTTTGTGCTTCAGCTGTATTTTACCGCAGCAGGCTATGCGGATATGGCAAAGGGAATTTCTCTGTGCTACGGGTTTCAGCTTCCGGACAGCTACGGATATCCGGCTGTGTCCGGTTCACTTGCTGACTTTGGAGAGCAGTGGAACCAGAGCGTTGTAAAATGGTGCAGAGGATGCTTTTCACCGATGCTGCATGTACAGAAATGGCAGTATGTACTGGGTATGGTCGCTTCCTGGATGCTTCTGGGCTGCTGGTACCGCCCCGGCTTGCAGATGCTTTTCTGGGGCATCTGGATGGGCTTGTGGATCGGTCTTGATCAGTATCTCAAAAATAAACTCACCCGGAAGATCCCTGGGGTTATCGAGGGGCTTGTGTTTATTCTGGTCACCTTTACCGGATGGGCTGTGTTTTCAGCCCCCACGCTTGCAGACGGCATACATCGTCTGGGACTGCTGTTCGGAGGCGGCGGAAGATTTTCACAGGACCGTGATCTGTACTTTATCCAGAGCGGCGGCATGATTCTTCTGATCGCATTGTACAGCGCAACGGGACATTTCGCATCTCTGCTCGAAAAATCACAGCAGATTCCGATATTATCAAAAATCAGGGGTATACTGACTCTGCCGGTACAGGCGGGGCTGCTGGTGCTGTGTCTGGCACTGATCGTGACCCAGCAGGATACATCTGTTTTGCTGTAAGAAAGGAGCGGTGAAAATGCAGAAGAAAATTTCAGCGTGGGTACTGCTTCTGGTACTGCATGTGGGAATGGCATGGCTGGTGATTGCCGGTGTCCGCAGCTTCCAGGCAGATATGGCACCGGCATCTCAGGGAAATGCATACTCCGGATGGGAAAAGGCAGATGCTGCACTGAGCCATTCTGCGCCTGGAAAGGACAGTGCCATGAGACTGCGAACACTTCTTTCGCTGGCGACCGGCAATGAGAAGATCGGCAGTGTTTATATCAGTGAGGAGCGATTGCTCCGGGAGCCGGAGCTGCTGGACGAAACGGCTCTGGCAGAAACGGCGGCATATATCAACGCATTCTACCAGCAGTATACCGTGCCGGTTTGTCTGGCAGCGATTCCCTCTGCAACAGAGATTTATACGGAGTGCCTGCCGGATCATGCAGTTGTACCCTCTCAGCTGGAGGCATTGGATACCTTCTATGAGGCAACAGATACGCAGATTCGTAAGATAGATGCTTATCATGTGCTTTCTACATTTAAGGAGGACTATATTTACTATCGCACAGATACCAGCTGGACCTCTTATGGTGCCTATTGTGTCTACCGGAATATCATCCGGAAAATGGGGTATTATCCGGTTCCCTATGACAGCTATTCGATTACCCATGTGAAGAATGATTTCCGGGGAGATTTGCATGCCGAATGTCTGTTTGACAGAGTGACCGCTGATATTCTGGATGTCTACACCTGCGCCGACAGCAGTGAGATCGTTTCCATGCGCAGCTTCGACGGCAGTACGTGGAAGGATTGTGCACTTTATCATTATGATTTGCTGGAAACAGAGGATGCAGCCTCCTTCTATATGGGGGAACCTCAGCTGCACGTGCAGATTCAGACAGACGTGGAGAACGGCAAGCAGCTGCTTGTGCTCAAGGATTCCTATGCGGATTGTATGATACCGTTTTTGATGCAGCATTATGCACAGATCGATGTTATTGATGTGAGCTGTCTGGACAGACCCCTCAGTGAACTGCTGGAACCGACTGCCTATCAGCAGGTGCTGATTTTGTGCGATGCGGACACTTATGCGGATACTGCGGTGTTTTCTTACCTGAACGGAGGCGAAAGCAATGATTGATCTGCATACCCACAGCCGGTGTTCAGATGGGCAGGATACACCGGAGGAACTGGTAAAAGCTGCCGCTGCTGCTGGTGTAACGGTTCTGGCACTGACTGACCATGATAATATAAACGGTGTGCGGGAAGCACGTCTGACCGCTGAGAAGCTGGGGATTCGTCTGATACCGGGAATTGAAATCAGTGTACAGGGCGGAAGAGAACTGCACATTCTGGGATATGGGGTAGACGAAGAGGATGGGGGCTTGCATGCCTTTTATGAGGAAAATCGCTGCCTGCGGATCAAGCGGCGTGATCTGCTTCTGGAGCAGCTTCGTGCCTCCGGCGTATCCATTACACTGGAGGATATCAACCGGGTGAACAACGGCAAAAGCAGCGGCAGACCGCATTTTGCCCGGACGCTGGTTGCTATGGGTTACGCGGAATCTGTACAGGATGCCTTTGACCGGTATCTGACTACGCCGGAATATTATGCCATAGAACGCCCGAAACCAGCACCGGAGGAAGGAATCGCTATGATTCGCCGTGCAGGAGGCGTGGCAGTGCTGGCGCATCCGTATCTTCTGAAGCTGGAGGATGCTGCCTTCCGTGCGCTGCTGGAGCTGCTGATCTCCTATGGCTTGCAGGGAATCGAATGCTATTACAGTAAGCACACACCGGAAGAAACTGCATACTATAAATCCATTGCAGAGGAATACAGTTTGCTGTATACCTGCGGCTCGGATTATCACGGCGTATCGGTAAAGCCGGACATTCAGCTGGGCAGCGGATGCAATAACTCGCTTCTGAAAGCCGGTGTGCCGGAGGAATCGCTTTTACATCAATTGGATGCAGCGATGGCAGAACGCAAACGTGATCGATAAAATAAGAGGCTGCTGCAAACGCAAGCGTTGCAACAGCCTCTTGCTGTTTTCAGGATTGATCTTCCGATGTTTCAGTGAGGATAAATGGAAGAGCCTGCTGACGGTTCTCAATGATATTGACAGCCTGCTGTCCTCCGAATTCCCCGTCTACAGTCCATGGAATGGGCTCCTCCTCCAGGCAGGTGATCCGCAGTTCAGATGCCCGAAAATACTCAAAATACTCACGTTCTGCCCCCAGCTGAATATTCGTCAGTCCGGTGACGATATGCTGCAGGTCTATCAGCGTTTTCGGCTTGCGGATGAGTGTAACCTCGAACAAACCATCATCCCACTGCACATCCGGCAGAGAAAGCAGCTTTGCTACAGAAGAGGAATTGGTCACCATGCCGTACAGGAACTCGTCTTCGATGATCTTGTCATTATATTCAATACGCATGCGGCTTGTGCGGATGCGTGTCAGACTTGTCATACCGCTGAGCAGATATGCTGCATGCCCCAATACATTTTTAATGGGCTGTGCAGTCTGATAGGAAACCTCTGTAAAAGCACCGAATGCAGCAATATAGGTGAAATACTGCTCATTGAAACGTCCGATGTCGCAGTATACAGGCGTTCCTGTAATGATATGCTCCACAGCATCCATTGTGTTTTTGGGGATATTCAGACTTCGGGCAAAATCGTTGGTGGAGCCGGCAGGAATATATCCGATGGGAAGCGGCTTATCACTTTTCATACAGCCCTGGATGACCTCATTGAGTGTACCGTCACCGCCGCAGCATACGATCAGATCGAATCCGTTTTTACAGGCGTACTGTGCAGAAGCAGAGCCATCTCCTGGATGCTGGGTCGGATGTACTGTAACTTCAGCACCCTCTGCCGTGAAACGGTCGATGATTTTTGCAAGCTGCTGCGTGATGGTTGCTTTTCCGGAAAAAAAGTTGCAAATCAGATAGATGCGTTTCATGGACGTTGTTCTCCTTGAAAATGATGGTTCTATTTGAATGGTTGGGAGAATGAAATCGTATTTTCTTCAGGTTGCTCGGTCTACAGCGGTCGACCGATGGTCGCCCCTACAGGAAGGATCACACAATTCAGCAATTTATACACCCGATTTTTAAAACAGAACCAAGATGATATATCGTTTACCTATTATACCACAGAAGTTCTGGAAATGCAAGAAAAAAGCACCCCCTAAGGAGTATTTTGAGATTGTTGATAAACCCACATTTTGAAACAAAATTGCGGGCGAGTTCGTGTAGCTCCTACATGAAATAACGTAAAATAGCCATTTGTAGGGGCGAGCATCGCTCGCCCGTTGTTAAAGTATACCTTTTTATACAGTCAGAAAGCACTCCCGAAGGAGTGCTTTCTGTTAAGCTTTCTATTTATGCCGGCTGAATCGGCAGGGAATCAACGATACGAACGATATACTTCATCAGTGCGGTTGCATCAGCTGCATTCAGCTGACCATCTGCACAACAGTCAGCCATTGCTCTGGCATCCGTATTCAGATCCAATACTTTTGCAAAATGCTTCTGCAGATACACGCCATCAACGAGAGAGACAACTCCGTCACAATTGATATCACCAATTACTCCCTGCGGAGCCGGTGCTTCTGTTGCGGTTGCAGTTGTAGTAGTAGTTGTTGTTGTTGTTGTCGGTTCGGTTGTGGTTGTAGTTGTGGTGGTTGTTGTCAGTTCGGTTGTAGTTGTGGTGGTTGTTGTCAGTTCAGTTGTAGTTGTTGTTGTGGTAGTAGTAGTAGTAGTTGTTGTTGTTTTTATTGCCGGCTGCGGGATTGCTGCAGGCTTGGAAACAATACCAGAACGAACCGGTGCATTAATGGTGACACCGAGGATATCTTCTGCGATATCCTTATAGGGCTGCAGGGTAAAGAAGCAATTTTTCACTTCGGTTTCACGAGGTACCAGAATAACAGACCAGTAATAACTCTTGTTATTTACATCATAATCCTGAAGATCATCGCGTACATTCGGTACAACGGTACAGCCAATACCAATGGATCCATAGAAATTCGACTTGATTGCTTCCCTGAATTCGCTACTATTTGCCAATGCGTTTGCCACCTGCTGCCAGTTGTTGTAGTTACCTCCGGAGAAACAGAACTCTAAAGGCTGCGGATTGATGACAACCATATTATAATTCAGAGAAAGAACAGAATACCAGTTTGCGCCGTTCGGGCGTGAATGTTCGTTTTCTTCACCATATTCTGTATGTACTGTATACAACTCAGAAGAACGGATCTTTGCAGCTTCGTTCAGATCATCAGAAGTCATAAGCGGTGCGATCGCACTATTTACATTGTTCTGAAAATCAGCGATCAAAGTGTTGTTCAATGCTTCCATAGCACGGATTCCCCAGGCGCTGGTATCCGGCAGGATAAAGCGTTCCCACTCCGGAACGTTCGGGTCATCGCTGGAGTATCTGCCCGGTGTGTATGCGCCTACAAAATCATATTCATCTGAACATGTAAGCAGTTCCCAATAATAGCCACGGTCTTTCGGATCGTTTACTACGTAAACAACACCAATACCCATATAGTCAATGTCACTGTTGCGAATCTGCTCCAGGTGCTTCGGTGAAGCAAGCCATTTTTCCATAATAGCCTCCGGATTAGAAGAACCAGCAGCGATTGCCTCGCCCTTGAAGTTAACTAACGGTACATTGAATTCGTCAAAGATCGTGTTGTATGAACGACCGTCGGGACGTATATGATCCCATTTGATCGTAAGTTCTTCTGCACGGATATGCGCCATATGCATCATGATCGGTGCAACCTGCAGGGGCATGAATCCATGCTCTACACGATATTCATTGATCAGAGCAACTGTTTCATAGGCAATATCTTCCAGGAAGATACGATCCTCGCCCTCAATGACATAGTCATACGGGAAGAAACGATCTTCGCCTCCGTGCATTGCCGAAGCATTTGCACCAGAGCAGACAAGGGACGTTACCACAGTCTGAATTACCGCCAGAATGATACACATCATTTTCTTAAAGCTACGCATAAACAATCCCCTCCTTCTTCATCAATGTCTTTGTTGATTTATGCGTTCCTGCTTTATTTCTCTTTCGAGTTACTATAGTCTAATTATAGCATATTGTACAGAATAATCAACGGATTAAATGTGAATTTTATACCGTATGCGATTTTTGCACGTAGAAAAAACAGCCTCGTTTTTGGTTAAAACTTCCAAAAACGAGGCTGCATCAGCACTTATTTGCTATAATTGTCCTTGCGGATCATTGCGCGCTTGATCTTTCCGCCGAGGGTTTTCGGCAGTTCATCCACATATTCAATGATTCTGGGATACTTGTAGGGTGCTGTGTTCATTTTGACGAATTCCTGAAGTTCACGGGTGAGGGCATCGCTGGGTGTATAATCCTTAGCCAGCACGATCGTTGCCTTTACCACATTACCGCGGATGGGGTCCGGAGCTGCTGTAATGGCACATTCAATGACTGCCGGATGTGCAACCAGTGCGCTTTCTACCTCAAAGGGTCCGATGCGGTAGCCGGAGCATTTGATTACATCATCATTTCTGCCCACGAACCAATAGTAGCCGTCTTCATCCGGTTCGAATACATCATGGGGGCAATATTCGCCGCTGCCCAGAACCTCCTGTGACATTTCGGGATTCATATAGTAGCCGGTAAACAGACCTGTGGGATAGTATCGGTTCAGGTTGCATATGGTCAGGCTGCCCTGTTCGTGCGGCATAGCGGTCTTGCCTTCGTCAGTCAGCAGGTGGATGTCATACAGCGGTGCGGGCTTACCGGTAGAGCCGGGTCTGGGGGCGATCCAGGGGAAATTTGCAATCAGAACAGAGCCTTCTGTCTGTCCGAAGCCCTCCCGGATCTCCTTGCCGGTGAGTGTCTTCCACTGATTGAATACCTCCGGATTCAGCGGTTCGCCGGCTGTGGCAAAATTCTGCACGGAGGAAAGGTCATAGGATGCAACATCCTCCTGAAGCATAAAGCGGTACATGGTAGGCGGTGCGCAGAAGGTTGTCAGCTTATAATCCTGAATCTTCTGCAAAAGCTTTGTGGGGACGAATTTTTTCATATCGTAGCAGAAAATAACCGCACCGCAGATCCACTGACCATAGATCTTTCCCCAGCCGAATTTTGCCCAGCCGGAGTCTGAAACGCTCATATGAAGCTTATTTTCCTGAACCTGCTGCCAGTATTTTGCAGTTACAATATGTCCCAGCGGATGGGCATGATTATGCTGTACCATCTTCGGGTTGCCAGTCGTACCAGATGTGAAATATACCAGAGCCGTATCATCTGCATGGGTTGCCTCCGGACCGGTAGGACGTGAAAAGGTTTCCGGAAATGCGCAGATCGCATCGGAATAGGAGTGCCAGCCCTCTCTTGTGCCGGCAACAATGATTTTATGCTGAATGCTGGGTACTTCGGGACAGGCAGCCTCTACCTGTTCGAGAACATAGTTGTCCGCAACACAGATGATGGTGTGAATTTTCGCACTGTTGCCTCTGTAAATGAGGTCTTTTTTTGCAAGCTGGAGCGAGCCAGGAATGAGAATGGCGCCGATTTTATGGAGTGCGGTCGCACATACCCAGTATTCCCATCGGCGGCGAAGGATCATCATAACAACTGTACCCTTTTGGATGCCGATGCTCTTGAAATAGTTTGCCGTCTGATTGGAAAGACGGGAGATCTCAGCAAAGGTGAATGTTCTTTCCTTGCCGTCGTCATTGCACCAGACCAGTGCTTTTTTTTCAGCGTCATGGGCAGCCCATGCGTCTACAATATCAAAACCAAAGTTGAAATCCTCAGGCACGTTTACACGGTAGTTTTCTTTAAAGTCCTCGTAGCTGTCGAATTCTGTGCGGGGCAGAAACTTGTGGAGCAGCATATTTTGCACTTCCTTTTCTCAGATTCTGTGCAGCAGGGCAGATTTCCGATCTGCGGATGCACCTTTTTAGTATACTATATTATAATATACTTGTCAAGAATGAAGCTTGTTTTTTAACACCGGACAGAATTATCTGGAATGCAGTGCAGAAGTGCGTGGGCAATGCATACGAAAATATGTTTGCGCTGACATGAAAATTGTGCAGGACTCCAAAGATAAGGAAAAATAGATTTTTAGACTTTATTTTACGGAAAAAATGCAATATAATATGGTATAGGAAGATTCCACCAAGATTATGAAAAGGAGATTGAAACGAGTGAAAACAGGATTTCGTCGGGCAGCCTGCACCATTCTGGCTGCTTTACTGAGTGCCGGCTGTACAGGAATGAGCCTGGCAGGAGGCATGCGTGCTTCTGCGGGACAGCAGCTGGGACAGACTGATTTTGAAAACGGCGTAGGTTTGCCGTGGCATGTGTGTGAATCCGCCCCGGGCGAGATGGAATTTGCTATTGTAGACGGTGCATATCAGATCACCATTGTGAATCCGGGCGGTGCATCCAAGGGCGGTGAGGACCGCTGGGACTGCCAGTTCCGCCACAGAGGACTGACACTGGTATCCGGCTGTACCTATGAGGTATCCTTTGATATTACCGCAAGCAACAGCTGTACTTATTATACAAAAATCGGCGATATGGCGGAGCCGTATACAGAGGACTGGCACGGCAACCCCGATGACGGCTCTTTTGACGGCTACTGGAATGTACAGCAGCTCCAGCCGAACCAGAAAACAACAGTAAAGGGTACCTTTACTGCAAAAAGAACCGCTGAGGTAGAGTGGGCATTCCACATCGGCGGTGATACGGTGCCGGAGGGAACTGTATTCACCTTCGATAATATGTCTCTGAACTGCACGAACAGCGATGAGTACGACTACGTTCCTGTAGAAGCATGGAACCGGGCAGCCATTGTAACCAATCAGGTAGGTTATTTCACCGATGCTGCCAAGAAGGCAACATGGATCACTGAAAACCAGAGCAGCACCGAATTTGCTGTTCTGGATGAAAGCGGCAAGGAGGTTTACACCGGCGAGTCGCAGCCCATGGGTACAGATGCGGATTCCGGGGATTCTGTACAGGTCCTGGATTTCTCTGATTTCACAGAGGCAGGTACCTATACACTGGAGGCGGATGGTTCTGTAAGCCGTCCCTTCACCATCGGCGGAACGGATACCTATTCTGGTCTGCTGTATGATGCACTGAATTATTTTTATCAGAACCGCAGTGCCATTGAAGTAGAGAGTCAGTATATCACATCCGGGGATACAGCAGCATTGGCGCATGCAGCAGGTCATACCAGTGATGTGGCACGGATCACAACAGACTGGGATGATGTGAACAGCAACGGCGGAACACAGGATGTTACCGGCGGCTGGTACGATGCCGGCGATCACGGCAAGTACGTGGTAAACGGCGGTATCTCCGTATGGCTGATGCAGAATCAGTATGAACGTGCCTTGAAAAATGGCACAGATGCTGCCTATGCAGACGGCAGCATGTCCATTCCGGAAAACAGCAACAGCTATCCGGACCTTCTGGACGAAGCACGCTGGGAAATCGAATGGATGCTCAGGATGATGGTACAGGACGGCGAATATGAGGATATGGTATACCACAAGGTACACGATATCAAGTGGACTGCGCTGGGTCTTGCTCCGGCAGATGATACAGAAGAGCGTATCATTAAGCCGCCGACCACTTGTGCAACCCTGAACCTTGCAGCAGTCTGTGCGCAGGCAGCCCGTCTCTGGGAGCCGTATGACAAGGCATTTGCAGAGCAGTGCCTGGAGGCCGCAGAAGAAGCGTATGATGCAGCCCAGGAGCATCCTGATCTGTATGCACCTCTGGATCAGTCTGTCGGCGGCGGTGCGTATGGCGATGACGATGCAGCAGACGAGTTCTACTGGGCAGCATGTGAATTGTTCCGTACGACCGGCGATGATGATTACTATGATGATATGAAGAAGTCTGACTGGTTCCTGGAGCTTCCGACCTCTCTCTCCAGCGGTGAGACAAACGGCGTTGTGGGAAGTTTTGACTGGGGTAATACCGCGGCACTGGGAAGCCTTGCACTGGCACAGGATACCTCCTGCCTGAGCGACGGTGATGCCTCCGATCTGGAAAAGGCGATCACAGAAGCAGCGGATACCTATCTGGAGATCGAATCTGCACAGGGCTACGGTCAGCCTTATGGTCAGAGCAAGCTGAGTTACAACGATGATACCATGGGCTATGTATGGGGTTCCAACTCCTTTGTAGCTGATAATGCCATTGTAATTGCAGCTGCTTACGACCTGACAGACGACGGTAAGTATATGGACGGTGTGATCAGTGCAGTGGACTATCTGCTGGGCCGCAATCCCATGGATTACAGCTATGTAACCGGTTACGGCGCACATGCGGTTGAAAATCCGCATCACCGTTACTGGTGCGCACAGGCAGTAGAGGGCTTCCCGTCTGCACCTGCTGGCGTATTGTCCGGCGGTCCGAACTCCGGTATGCAGGACCCGTGGGTCATGGGTTCCGGTTGGGTAAAGGGTCAGATCGCTCCGGCAAAGTGCTTTATGGACCATGTTGAGGCGTGGTCTGTGAATGAGTGTACCATCAACTGGAACGCACCTCTGGCATGGCTTGCAGGCTTTGTCAGTGAAGAAAACGGCGGCATTCAGGTCGGTGCAGTCAGCGCAGCGACACCGGATTCCGAGAAGGCTGAAAATACGGATGCACCGTCTGTATCAGACGAAGCATCTGACGGATATGAGAGCGGCAAGGTGAACAGCGCATCTGCATCTGTAAGCGGCAGTGATGAAGGCTTCCCGCTGAAGACCGTTCTCATTCTGGCAGCAGCACTGATCGGTCTGATCGCTGTAGAAGTGTTTATTTATAAGATGGTGAAGCTTCACCGGACAAAGTAAAACAGAAGGGCTTCTGCAAAGTTGTGTTTGCAGAAGCCCGTTTTTCATACTTGGTTCTGTTCCGATTGTTGGGGTAAAGTGTAATTTATATGTGGCGGGCGAGCAATGCTCGCCCCTACATTCTCACGTAATATAGAACGATTTGTAGGGGCGACCATTGGTCGCCCGCATCAATACGAATTACCTCAAGATTCAGAATAGAACCTCATATTTTAATAATATATCCTATTTCAGATCTCTGATGATTGCAGAGATATTTGCGAAACGTTCTGGCGAAAGTGCTTTCAGATCTGCTATGACCTGATTCAATTTCTCCGGATTTTCTGTATCCAGGTCGAAAAATTCTTTTGGTGTAACATGAAGATATTCACAGATGTAAAAGAATGCTGACATAGACGGAAGGTTATTCTTATTTTCAATATTGTTGATGTATCCGGCACTTTGTCCGATTGAAAGACTCATATCTCTTGCAGACACACCTTTTTCTATTCTGAGTTGTGCCAGTCTTTCTGCAAATTTTTCTTCCCAATCCAAAGCAATCACCGCCATTCTATATATAATTGTACATCATACATAGTATAATTTTATCCAGTTTGAAAAGTAATATGCCTTGACTTATCCTGTATAACAGGATATAATTGATGATATATCCTATTAAATTATTTGGAGGAGTGGGGAAGATGAAATCCATCTGCTTTACCGGACACAGAAATGTGAAACTGACGCCGGAACTGGAACGAAGACTTTATGTGACGCTGGAGCGTCTTATTCGTCAGGGTGCCGTTGATTTTTACGCAGGCGGCGCACTGGGATGGGATACCTTCTGTGCAGAGGCGGTGCTTTCTTTGCGAAAGAGCAATCCGCAGATCCGGCTGCATCTTGTACTGCCTTGTCCGCCGGAGGAACAGACTGCAAAATGGACAGAGTATCAAAAAAACGAATACAGCCATATTCTTTCTGATGCAGACAGTGCAGAGATCCTGTCCGAACAATATCATTCTGCCTGCATGAAAAAACGGAATGCGAGACTTGTGGAATATGCAGACTGCTGTGTATGTTATTATAACAGAAGAAGCGCCAGCGGAACCGGGCAAACCGTTCGCATGGCGCAGAAAAGAGGGATCGTGATCTATAATCTTGCTGAGCAGGAAGATGCAGTATAACATAAAACGCCTGAGGGCCCAAGTCCTCAGGCGTTTTTTTATTCAGATAAAATTAACCAAAGTAACGCTTCAGCAGACCTTCAAACGCACAGCCGTGTCTTGCTTCATCCTTTGCCATTTCATGTACAGTATCATGAATTGCATCCAGATTCAGTGCCTTTGCCTTTGCTGCCAGTTCCTTCTTGCCGGCACATGCACCTGCTTCGGCAGCTACACGCATTTCCAGATTCTTCTTTGTGGAGGAGGAAACAACCTCACCCAGCAGTTCTGCAAACTTTGCAGCATGCTCTGCTTCCTCGTATGCAGCCTTTTCCCAGTACAGACCGATTTCCGGATAGCCCTCACGATGTGCGACACGTGCCATTGCCAGATACATGCCGACCTCTGTGCATTCACCTGTGAAGTTCTCACGCAGACCTGCAATGATCTCTTCATCTACGCCCTGTGCAACGCCGATCACATGCTGATCAGCCCATTCAGTTTCATTTGCCTTCTGCTCGTTAAACTTGTCAGCCGGTGCCTTGCAGATCGGACATGCTTCCGGTGCGCTGTCGCCTTCGTGTACGTAACCGCAGATTGTGCATACATATTTACTCATTTTAAAATCCTCCTGAAAGATGATAGTGATTTGTAATGTTTGATTACATTCATAGTATACCACAGTATCTGATGTTTGTCAAGACTAATTCTCAACACGTAACAAAAAAATAACATATAAAATTCTGGAAGCCGGATTGCTTGCTTTTATTAAGTGCAGGCAGAATTTTCCGGATGCGTAAGAGAGATGGTAAGAATTGGCATTATGTGAAAAATAAAGGAAAATTTGGGAGATGCTGTTGACAGCTTGCACAAAATCCGGTATAATAAAAACACGTGAGAAAGGGTCTGGAAAAGAGGATGCATCCGAATCAACAGAAAACCCGGGAGTTATGATAGAATTATGAGAAAGTTTAAGAGAAAATCAATTCCTGCATTCGCCATGAGTCTGACCTTGCTTATGCAGCTGGTACCTGCGATTCCGGCATCGGCAGAGGTGCTGACCAATGACCGTTATGTATACGAGTTCCTGACCGGCGAACTCGGACTGCCGCATGCGTCAGCCAGCGGTCTGATGGCGAATATCGACCAGGAATGCGCATTTGTTCCGACAGCATCCTGTGTGGATACCAACGGACTTGTCAGCTATGGACTTATGCAGTGGAACGGTCCCCGCTTTGAGCAGCTCAAGTCGTTCTGTGAGACGTATGGCTATGGCTATGATACATTGGAGGGTCAGCTTGCCTTTCTGGAGTATGACCTGACAGGTGTATATTCAGGATATTATAATTATCTGCTGTATGATATTGAGCATTCAGAGCAGGGTGCATATGATGCCGCCTATTTCTGGGCGGAGCGGTACGAGGTGTGCAGTTCCTCCTATTTTGAGGTGCGTGCAGAGCTTGCGCAGAATTACTATTATCCTGCCTACATGGAGTATGCGCCGGCAGCTATTGTTGTATTTGAGGATATATTTTATGCATCTCTTTGCGGTACGGAAAAGGGCATGGCACTGACGGATGACGGCAAGACGCTGAAAATGCAGCGCAATACAGGCAGCAGCAATCAGACATGGGAATTCATCCGGCAGGATGCGGCTTACCGCATTGTCAACTGCGGTACCGGCAGAGTGCTGAACCTCAGTCAGAACCCGGATGCAATGTGGTATTTTTACGAAACAGCAAGCGGATATATGCTGGAACTTGCCGGTACAGAGGAGGTTCTGGGCTGCGCCAGTGACAATACCTTGCAGATGCAGATCAGCGGCGGTTCAGAGCGGCAGAGTTTTCAGCTGGCAGCGGTACAGCCTGCTGCGGCAGCAAAGCTGAAGGTACAGTACGAGGCGGCGCCCTCTGTTACAGAATTCAGCTGGGAGGCAGCGGAACATGCTGATTCCTACCGGTTAAAAATATACAGCGGAAGCGAGGCCTCCGGCACACCCTGCGTCACAGGGGATAAGCTGAAGGATTTGAAATACGAAGCTGCCTTGTCAGCGGGTACTTATACAGCAGTTCTGGAATCAATCAATGAATGCGGTGCTTTCGCCGGAGAGCCGGTGGTATTTGCGATCGGGCAGCAGGAGCCGGTCGATCTGGGCGAAACGTTCTATGCAAAGATCTCATGGAACAGTAATTTGCAGTATCTGACACATGCGGATGCTGAAGAAACAGCTGCACAAGCTGCTTCTGAGAACGCTGAGGAGATAAAAACAGGTACAGAGGTTCTCTCGGAATCTCCAAGCTATGGTGAAAACCAGCTTTGGCGGTTTGTACGCAGCAAGGACGGCAGCTATCGGATCTATGCATATGATCCTGCACAGAGTCTTTCTGTAGAAGAAAACAAGACGCTGGTTCTTGCAGAAAAGCCGGACACTGGTAAGGACTGGATGATTTACGGCGATCCGGAAAAGGGATATGTACTTCAGCCGGCGGAAGCCAAGACAGAGGTTTTATCCGCTGCGCTGTATTCAAAGTTTGAGACAGCTGCGTATGCGGAAAAAGACTGGCAGCATTTTGAAATTGCAGACTATGCTGTAATTCAGCCGACCATGAAAGCGGATGCTTCAGGCGGTGTACGGGAGCCGGTACATTTTACATGGGATGCTGTAGACTGTGTGAATGGCTATCTTCTGGAAGTAAAGAACGAGAAGGGACTTGTAGCAGCAACGCTGCAAATTCGTGATAATAAAACGGAAGCTGATATTGTACTTCGTGAGGGAAATTATACCGCAGTGGTTACTGCGACCAGTTCTGTAACCGGTGAGACAGTGAGCAGCGAATCGGTTTCTGTTTCTGTGAAGAATCTGCCGGAGCGTCCGACCGCTGGCATTGATATCAGTGAGACTGCCGGAACTGTTTCAGTTTTCTGGAATCGCTGCGAGGATGCCAATACATATTCCTACAAAATTGAGGAAACTGTAACGGGCGAAACGGTCGTACAGAAGGAAAGTGTAAAGGGATTCGGGGATGAGATCGTCCTTGAGACTGGGCGGTATCTTCTGACGGTAGCTGCCAGAAACAGCGAGGGTTCTGTGGAATCCGGAAAGACGGCTTTGGTTGTCCGGGAGAATTCCAAGGGTGAGCCGGAGGTTTCCTTGCGTTCCATTCTGGCATCCAAGAAGAAGTGTATGATCCAGGAGCGCGAAGGCGGCATTTTGTCCGAATAAAATAAAAACGGAGGCGTTCTGTTCCTGCAATTGCAGGACAGGACGTTTTTTCTTTTCGCAGAAGGTGGAAACGTTTACACTGTGTCCCTTGACAGTTTTTATCAAGAATGGTACAATTGTTTTAGTGAGATTCATGCATTATGAGAGGAGAATCTGTATGAGAGCCAAAAAAATAATGGCAGCAGCGGCAGCAGTCTGCCTGATGATATTCGGGGGACAGCCTATGTATCAGGCGTGGAATACCATGCAGGTGCAGGCAGCCCAGACATTTGTATATGAAGAAGACATGTGGAGTTTTGCATCCGGTGATCTATGCAGCGGCAGTGATACGCCGTATTTGACGGCTCTGCTGAAGCAGACGCTTCTGAAGGAAAAGACGGACACGGAAACAGAACGTTTTCAAAGCAAGCTGGGAGAGGTACAGACGGATCTTTCCTATGGTATGTCTGTTCTGGCGCTTCTTCATGATATGGGCATATGGAATGTTTCTGCGCTGGATCCGGATGCAGCAGCACTCGGGGATATCAGTGCGCCGGTGAATCGGAATGCACTGACTGCATGGATCACCTATTATGATATGCTTCAGTATTCTGACACCATTACGGTTCTGGATGAGGTAGGATTGCTGACAGATACCACAACCGCTCTGACGCTTCTGGAGGAAGCAGCAGTTGCTGCGGAAATGGGAAACGGACTTTCTATACTGCGTCTTCATGAAACTGCGGAGAGTCATCCGAAAACTGTTCTGGTGTATGGTATCGAAAGCGGCTCCTGGCGGAAGAATTCTGTAAGTTACGACAGTCGGATTCTGATTGCCGATCCGGTAAATGCAGCTTTCTCAGCAGATTCCTGTCTGTACTATAACAGCGGTACGGCTGCATGGTGTATACCGGAACTGGAAATGTCGGATGAAAGCGGTGCTGTCATCGGTTCAGTGATCCAGGATATTGAACTGCTGAATGAGTACGGAACGGACCCTGCTCAGCTGCCTCGCCTGGAAATACAGCGTGTATTTGCTTATCCGGGGGATACTGATATTCCGGTCAGGATGACACAGGAAAAATTCCCGGCAATCGTGGGCATGAGCATGAACATAGACCTGAGCGAGCCGGCTGCAGCCGTGTTCCGGCCTACCTATGAGTCGGATTCTTATGATCTGGGGTATGCAGTACCGGAGAGTCTGTTCAGTGCAGTCATCAATGAGAAGGACTGGGTTTATGTATGCTCACTGGCACGTGTGAACTACAAAGCGGCGGAATGTACGGAGAACGAGCCGATTATTTCATTTCTTGTAACAGCAGCAGACCGGGAGACGGTAATTGCTGCGGCGGAGCAGTATGATCTGCCGCTTCAGACGGATCCGGAATATGGTGAATATTATGCCTTCCCTGTTTGTTTCAATACAACAGACGTGAATAATTACTATCTGAATTCCGTGGAAGCATCCGAATATCCTCTGCTGAAGAATGGTGAGATCTGCGTGGTTCTGTCACCGAAAAAGACAACGACCACCACAACCACAACCACAACCACGACCACTACAACAACAACTACCACAACCACTACGACCACCACCACAACCACCACGACAACGACGAAGCCAGTGACTACAACGACAACAACCAAACGCACTACACCGGCGACTACCACAACTACCACCACAGCATCTGCTGTGAAGACAACTTCTCTGACCACGCAGCCGACTGCATCAACGACCCGGACAACCACCACGACAAAGCCGGTAACGACAACTACCACTACCACATCTGCAACTACAACCAGAAAAACAACGAGCAGTACAGCAGATACGACCAAGACATCTGCAACAACGACCTCCCGAAAAACGACCACAACAACGACATCAAAGCCGGTGACCACTACCACAACGACGACCACAACAGATACATTCTATTGGGGAACAGACAACTGGTCAGCGTCTCATGATGAACTGGTTCTGGAATATATCGGCAGCGGCTATTCGCTTCTGGAGGAACATGAGGAGAACCTGAATGCGTCTCTGAATGCCATGGAGCGTGCACGCATTCAGCGTATTCTGGAGGCGCAGTGGATGGGTGCAGAATACGGCGTTGCAGTAACGGAGATCCTTGCGAAGAGTGATATCTTCGCCGTTCCTATGTGGGATCCCAGCGTAGACTCTGTGTATGAACTTGATCTGACCGACCAGAGAAATCTCTCTCTGATCTCCTATTATCAGCTTCTTCAGGAGAGCGATGCAATTCAGCAGGAAATCGCATGGACAAGTGTTTATGCGACGCAAAAATCCGTTCTGACGGATCTGATCACCCAGGCAGCACAGGTGAAAAAGGGCGGTGACATGACGCTGGTCTGCCTGTTTGGAGAAGGTGCTTCCCATGCTGCAGTTGCATATGGCGCTGAGTACGGAAGCTGGAGCCTCAACGGGTACATGTATGACGGACGCATTCTGATGGCAGACCCCTATCTGAATGAGTTTTCACCGGATGCATGCCTGTATTTCAAGAGCAGTACACTGGAATGGTGTGTTCCCAAATGGGGATTTTCGGACCGGAATGAGGGGGATTTCATCGGATTTGCCTCCAATGCGATATCGCTTCTGAATCAGGGCGGATATTTCGGCGGCACAGTATCCGATCTGCAAGCACGCAGTTTTATCCCGATTCTGGAGGTGCCGGCAGAAGCAGAGGCATTTACGCTGCACATTCTGGGGGAAGAGGAGGATACTGCACTGGAGAGTACATCTCTGAACTGGTTCAGCAGTGTGGCGTCAGCTTTTACATATCGGCGTGCGGGTCTGGATGAACTTGCACTGGGTTATGAAATTCTGCCGCAAAGCACGAATACAGTATCCTACCAGATCTCTTATGAGAATTGCATGCTGACAGTATCAGCAGATCAGGCACAGTCGATACAGCTTCTGTCAGACGGCAATATTTCTCTAAACGGAGAAAACAGTACATTTGAAGCGGGGATTGTTTCCGAAATACTGACTCCATGGGAGAATATGCGGTTCAGCGGTTCCGGCTGCAGCATTCTGTCCGTACAGCCCGAGGGTGACGGTGTTCTGCTGCAGAGTGACTGCCTGGAGGGTATGCTGATCAGTGCAGAGCAGGAGGATGTATCTTACAGCCGCAGAATCACACTGCCTGAGGATGCTGCGGATTGTACAACGGCGTTTGTTTATGCGCTGGAGGAGGGCGGCATCGGTGTGATGCTGGATACAGACGGTGATGGTACCTGTGAGACAGAACTTCCGGGAAAAACTGTGATGCCGGATAACATACTCTATGGTGATGCCAATGAGGACGGTAAGGTTTCCCTTCTGGATGTTGTATATATGAATCGCTACTGTGCAAAGGTGCTGGACCTGAATGCGGATGCAAAGGTAAATGCAGACTGCGATCTGAGCGGCGGCATCAATATGGTAGATATTCTGATGGTGCTTCAGTATATAGTACGTATGATTCCGGAACTTCCTGTAATTGTAGAATAAAATGAAGGTTCTGTTCACATTGTTGTGGTAAATTGTAGTTTGCAGCTGGAGCCAGCTGCACCGCATATCCCCCCTCTTAACATACTTCGTACGAAAAGTCTGCTTAATGCCCCCCAGGGGGCGTGATAAGTCCTTGCGTACAAAGTTCGTAAAATCGGTGAAATTGTAGGGGACAGCGCCTACATTTTCACGTGATCAGGACGATTTGTAGGGGCGACCATTGGTCGCCCGCATCAATCGCATATGGTTTCAATGGT